>NZ_JBSPZA010000005.1:0-136672 GCF_053851535.1 Desulfoplanes sp. PS50
TTTTCGAAACGAAAGGTCTTTCGCCGCCCTTGCCATCTGTAAGGTAAACCTTTCTGGGGATCGAACGATTCAGGTCAAAACCGACATGGACCTTGGCTTTTTTGGAACCCTTTCGATAATCGGCCCACAGCATTGAGAGGCTGCCATCAATCAGGGAGCCGTCGATCCCAACCAGTGAGCCGAGTTCAGGATGAGCGTTGGGAAGCAGATCGTGCGCCTGCATCTGAAGGTCCTTGAAAACGTGGAGCATCTGCTCGAGACCTCGGTTATTGATGGCTTCCGAAAAGCTGCTCTTTTCAATGCCCTGTTCCGGGGCGATGAATTGCCGGGCGAAATCGTCTTCTTTAAGGGCCTGAAGCAGATGCTGTGCTGAGCGGTACTCTTTAAGATGGTAATAGACCAAGATGCGAAGTTGTTCTTCGAAATCCATCTTCAGCGGTCGATTTCCACGGGAATTTAGTTCAGGGACATTTTTCAACGATATACCAATGGGTTGCATAAATTGATCGAAATGAACGGATGGTGGCAAACGTTTGGGGATCGGTCTTCGCATTTTGTATAACCTCCTGATATTATTGGCTATACAAAAATGCGGCCCACACTAGCTGCCTCTTGTCAAGTAAAAAATGAGCATTTTTTGAAATAATTTCAAATGGCTACATGCAAAAACCTAACCGGAAATTACTGATCTCACCTCAAAATTCCAATTAGGTGCAACCAGGATATCTGTCAACGGATATGCGAAAAAACCCCAGTCAAAGGAATGATTGCGACAGGTCATGTTGACTGACATTCGAGGTTGTGGATGTATGTTACCATTATTGGATTGCTGGTGAATACCTGCATGGGAAGCCGAAGGCGAAAACCAGAAACCAGGATAGAAAAAAATAAGGGGCTCATCCGGCAAAAGGGTACTTTTCATCTCAAACCCAGCTGCCTGTAGGCATTGTGGAAGCACATCTTCGGGCACACCCAAAGAGAACGAGTACATGGACGCTGTAGCCCCCCTCCCGTAGTTCAGGGAGGGGCTGGGGGAGGGTTTCAAAAAGCTGGAGGAAGGGACCGATAACACGACCCGCCCCTAGCCCCGTCCCGCCCTCATGCATGAGAGCGGGATGGGGGACCTGTTCAACGGCCCCCTCGAAGGTGTTGCTTCTCAAAAGGGACTGACAACTGATGAACTGCAAGTACGTTATTCCCGGATGAACCAAATAAGGGGTTACGCTTGAGCAGCGTAACCCCTTGTTTGTCTTGGTGCGCCCGGCACGATTCGAACGTGCGGCCGACGGCTTAGAAGGCCGTTGCTCTATCCAGCTGAGCTACGGGCGCAACCTTTTGAATTGTCAGCAGATTTTCAAGACGTAACGAGAAAGAAATCCTGCATGACAGAAACGGGCATTTAGGGAAGATCCGGGGAAATGTCAACCTGTTCCATGGATCGCTTCAGGGCCGGCTGTTTTCATCCAATCAACAGTCATGGGAACAAATCGGTCCTGGCGGGGTTGGGTGAAAGGAGAATCGTATTTGACAAACAGGGGGAGTTGGCCAACAAATGCAGGCCGTTTACGATGCGGATGCATCGTATCCAGGCCATTGTCCTGATTGAAGCTCTCATTGTTTGACATCTCTCTTTATCCCCTTTTTGCCCATGTCATCATTTCCTTGTTGCTCCACATGGGAGGCCCTGACCGCCCATCTCGATTCCCTGGGACTTTTTCGCATCAAGCCCGGGCTTGAAAGGGTCTATGCCGGGATCGAGCGCCTTGGCCTTGCCGGCTCAACCATGGGCATGGTTCACATTGTCGGAACTAACGGCAAGGGATCCACTGCAGCATTCCTGCATGCCGTTGCAACGGCCCATGGACGGTCCACCGGGGTTTTCACCTCTCCGCATTTTCTCACTCCCCGTGAACGCATTCGCGTCCGGGGAAAAATGATTTCCCGGGAAACCTGGGTGGATTTGGCCAATGCGGTGTATGGGGCCTGCCCGGGGGTCGATTTTTCCTATTTCGAACTGCTGACCCTCATGGCCATGCTCGCCTTTGTCCGTGAAGGGGTCGATCTGGCCATTATGGAGGCCGGCCTCGGAGGGACCTGGGATGCCACCTCGGCCTTTGGATACGACCTGACCTTGATCACCCCCATCGGGATGGATCATGAGCAAATCCTGGGATCGACCATCGAGGCCATTGCCAGAGACAAGGCCGGAGCCATTCAGGGCGGTGAGGTGGTATGCGGTCCGCAACACAAGAATGTTGCAGACATTCTTCGATCCAGGGCCTGTGAAAAAGGGGCAGGGTTTCATTATCCGGACCTGGATCCGGATGCAGACGCGCCAGGTGAACCCCTTTATGATTCCGAAGGGACCATCATGGATTTGACCCGGGCGTCCCTTGGTCTTGCCGGACCCTTTCAGAAGACCAATGCCCTGCTCGCCCTTTATGGCTGGTCGGTTTTCGCCCGTCTCAAGGGGTGGTCATTTTCGGCTTTGGAATGTATGCAGGGGCTCGCCAATGCTACACATCCCGGCAGAATACAGGTCATTTACAACAATCCGACCTTTCTCCTTGACGGGGCACACAATTTCATGGGGCTCGAAGCCCTTGCCGACTCCCTTGTGCAGATGGATTTTCGTCCTGATATAATGATTTTTTCCTGCATGGAAGACAAAAATATTCTGGACCATCTCTCCATGGTCACTGGATTGTGTGCCGGTCCCATCCTGGTTCCGGCCATCCCAAACAATCACCGGGCCATGGATCCGCAGCGTCTGACCGCCATGCTCGGGAACCGGGCCATTCCCTGCTCGGGTATGCAGGAGGCTCTCGATCGAATAGGGCGGACCGATACAAGGGTGCTGGTGTGTGGATCCCTCTATCTGCTGGGAGAGTTCTTCCGCATCCGGCCGGAAGGGCTCGCGTGTTGAAATGCCCTTTGGCAATGACGGAAAAATTGCAGGCCCAGGCTCCCGGTTCATTCTCACCACTGACGAACAAGGAACGCGACCGTGAACAATCTGTTCAGACTTCTTCCCTCGGTAGACAAACTCCTGCACGCATTCGCCACGCGCAAGGATCTCGATCACATCTCCCAGCCCTTGCAGCGGGAAACCATCAATCAGTTTCTGGATCTGTGCCGCCAGGAAATCAAGGATGCGGTGATCACTGATGCCCGGGATCTGGAATGGGAAAAGATCGCTGCCCGGGCTGCCGCGTTTGTCCGCTCCCAGTCCCGCCCCCATTTTCGCAGGGTACTCAATGGGACCGGTGTGGTTGTGCATACCAATCTGGGGCGTTCCATCCTGGCAGATACCGCAGTTGCAGCGGTAGGCGAGGCCTGCCGCCATTATTCCAATCTGGAATTCGATCTGCATACCGGAAAACGGGGCATCCGCTATGCCCATGTGGAAAAACTCCTGTGCAGGCTCACCGGTGCCGAGGCCGCCCTGGTGGTCAACAACAATGCCGCAGCCGTTCTGCTCATCCTGGATACCTGGGCCAAGGGCAAGGAGGCCATTGTCTCCCGCGGGGAACTGGTGGAGATCGGGGGATCGTTTCGTATTCCCGAGGTCATGGCCAAGAGCGGGGCCACGCTCCGAGAGGTCGGGGCGACCAACAGGACCCATGTGCGCGACTATGAAAACGCCATCACCGAGAACACGGCCGTGCTCATGCGGGTGCATACTTCCAATTATCGGATCATCGGCTTTCACAAGGCGGTCAGCCAGGAGGAATTGGTGGCCCTGGGACACAAACACGACCTGCCGGTCATCGAGGACATGGGCAGTGGAAATTTTTTCGATTTCTCCACCTACAATATGATGCCCGAACCAACGGTTCAGCAGACCGTGGCTGCCGGGCTGGACGTGATCTCCTTTAGCGGGGACAAGCTTTTGGGCGGCCCCCAGGCAGGGATCATCATCGGCCGGAAGAAATACATCGACCCCATCAAGACCAATCAATTGAACCGGGCCCTGCGCATCGACAAGATGACCCTGGCCGCCCTGGAGGCCACGCTGCGCCTCTATCTCGATCCGGAACTGGCCCGAACCCATGTGCCCACCCTGGCCATGATCACGGCCGATCCCGCATTCCTCAAGTCCAAGGCCCGGCGGATGAAACAGCGGCTGGCACGACATTTCAGTGATCGCCTGGAGCTGACTCTTCTGCCCGGTGTGTCGCGAGTGGGCGGCGGGGCCTTTCCCGAGCAGGACATCGCCACCACCCTGATCGGCATCAAGGGGCATTCCTGGTCGGCCGACGAATTGAAGACCGCCTTGCTCAGCACCGATCCTCCCCTTGTGGGACGGATCGAGGATGATTATTTCTGTCTCGATCCCCGGACCATCGATCCCCGGGAGATGGGGTTGGTGATCAGGGCGCTTGAAGAAGCGGTAGAAGAGAGACGGGAGGCAGGAGACGGGAGGCAGGAGACGGGAGAACGGACACCCGTAGGGGCAGATTCCATATCTGCCCTTCAGGGCGGCAGGATGACCGGCGGCGGGAAACCGGAGGCAGGATGACCGGAGGCGGGAAACCGGAGACCGGAGACCGGAGGCGAAAGAACGAATATTTTGGTAGAGACAAGGCATGCCTTGTCTCCGTGGATTCTGGCACATAGTCCGGTTGGCAGCATTTGTTCCAATTTTTTGTCTGTCAGTAAACGCAGTGCCGAGCAGACGCTCGGCGTTCCCAGGAAAAAAAATAGGCGATTCGCCCCCTACAGGTGTAGCCCATGGAATAAAGACACTCCGCCAGACAATCTCACCCCTTAACCCTTAAAACCTAATGCGGCCAAGCCGCAGTTTCAAGTTTTAGGTTTTAGGTTTTAAGTTCAAACGGTTAGAGAATTTTCTTGTTTTTTACAACTGTCGAGTCCTAAAACCTAAAACCTAAGTAACTATTCAGGTGCATTTCTCAAGAATCAGAATTACGAATTTAAGAAATTTAAGAGATTTAAGAAATTACAAGCGGTTAGCGTCCAGGTCCTCAATTTCTAAAATTTCTGAAATCCTTAAATCTCTGAAATTTACGGGCTGGCACTCAAATCTAACGATATATTCCAGCCTGTTGCTCCTGCTAAATTTTGACCTGAATAGTTACAAACTTAAAACCGTATTTCCGGAGAATATATGGAACCAAAAATGAAATGCGATCCCAAGAGCTGCTGGGAGATTTTTGATACCCCCACGCATCGCAAGGCCATGAATGAAATCTGTGACCGGTACAGGGAATTTCTGTCCACGTGCAAGACAGAGCGGGAGGTCGTTGCCTGGGGGAGGAAGATTCTTGAGGAAAAGGGGTTTTCCGAGGATTTCTCAAAGGATCTGGTCATGCGGGATCACCGGGGCAAGACCCTGTTCATGGCCCGCAAGGGCAGACGTCCCCTGGCCGAAGGTATCAGGTTGGTGGGCTCCCATGCGGACAGTCCGCGACTCGATTTCAAGCAGCATCCCCTGTATGAAGAGTGCGAGGTGGGTCTGGCCAAGACGCACTATTATGGCGGCATCAAGAAATACCAGTGGTTTTCCAGGCCCCTGGCCCTGCACGGGGTGGTCGCCAAGACCAATGGTGAGACCGTACACATCGCCATAGGCGACGATCCCAACGATCCGGTTTTTGTGATTTCCGATCTGCTGCCCCATCTTTCCCAGAAGCAGGCCGAGAAAAAGGTCAGCGAGGCCTTTGAGGCCGAGAAGATGAATATCTATCTGGGTCATGCCCCTCTTGAAACAAAGGGAGGTAAGGACGACGAAGACAAGGAACCGATCAAGAGCCATATTCTCCATCTCTTGAACGAGAAATACGGGATCGTGGAGGAAGATCTGTACAGTGCTGAAATCCAGGTCGTGCCTGCGGGGCGTGCCCGGGAGGTCGGGTTGGACCGGTCCATGATCGGCAGTTATGCCCAGGATGATCGCATCTGCGTGTTCACCTCCATGGAGGCCTTTCTGGCGTCGGATCAGCCCGAGTACACCCAGGTGATCCTTTTCTGGGACAAGGAGGAAATCGGGTCGGACGGATCCACAGGAGCCCAGTCTCTTTTCTTCGAGTATTGCATGAGGGATTTGATCGATGCCTGGGAACCTCAAACCAGATTCCGCCATGTCATGCAGGTGACAAAGGCCCTTTCTTCGGACGTTCATGCGGCCCTGGACCCGGATTATCAGGAGGTGCACGAAAAGCTGAATGCCTCGAAACTGGGCTATGGTCCGGTGTTCTGCAAATTCACCGGCCATCGGGGCAAGTACGGGGCCAATGACGCCCATGCCGAATATGTGGCCTGGATGAGAAAGATCCTCAATCAGGCCGGCATTCCCTGGCAGATGGCCGAACTGGGCAAGGTCGATCTGGGCGGCGGCGGCACTGTTGCCAAGCATCTGGCCATCTACGGCATGGACATTATTGATTTCGGCCCCGGCGTCCTGGCCATGCACAGTCCCTTTGAGATCTCCAGCAAGATGGATATCTACGCCACTGTGCAGGCGTACAAGACGTTTCTGAAAAACTGATGCGATTGGGGGTTGAGTGCGCAGTACGCAGTGCGCAGTGCGCAGTGCGCAGTTCGTGTCTGATGTCCTGTGGATCTGTGTCTTGAGCGAGCTTGGGACTGTGTTGACGTACGATCATCTTTGAGATTTCTACATCGACTCACACCTGTTTTTCCTGCGCACTGCGAACTGCGAACTCTATACTGCGTATTGCGAACTGCGTACTTTCATAAAATATCAAGGAGCCTTTCATGCCTGTCATCATGGGCACTGCCGGTCATATCGATCATGGAAAGACAACCCTGATCAAGGGGCTGACCGGGATCAATTGCGACCGGTTGGTGGAGGAAAAAAAACGCGGGATCACCATCGAGCTCGGATTCGCCTTCCTCGACCTGGACACGGATCTGCGTCTCGGGATCATCGATGTTCCCGGGCATGAAAGATTCGTCAAGAATATGGTTGCCGGGGCAGCAGGGATTGATTTCGCCCTGCTGGTCATTGCGGCCGACGAAGGGGTCATGCCCCAGACGCGGGAGCATCTGGAGATCTGCACCCTGCTCGGTATCACGACCGGACTGGTCGCCCTGACCAAAACGGACATGGTCGATGAGGAATGGCTCGAACTGGTCACCGAGGATGTCGAGTCCTATCTGGAGGACACCTTTCTGGAGGGAGCACCGATCATTCCGGTCTCCGCCCATACCGGTGCGGGTATCGACACATTGAAACAGGAGATCGCCCGGCTGACCCGGGAATTCAAACCCAAACGGCGGTCGGATCTCTTTCGTCTCCCCATTGACCGGGTCTTTGTGATGAAGGGGTATGGCACGGTGGTCACGGGAACCAGTTTTTCGGGCCGGCTCAGGGTGGGGCAGGAGCTTGTCCTCTATCCCTCGGGACTGACCACCAAGGTCAGGGGGCTGCAGGTCCACGGCGACAGCCAGGACGAGGCCGAGGCGGGGCTGCGAACAGCCATCAATCTCTACGGTCTGGAAAGGGCGGAGATCACCCGGGGAGAAATCCTGGCCCAGCCGGATTCCCTGTTCCCAAGTACGGTCTGGGACCTGGAGATCACCTGTCTGGCTTCAGCCAAAAAAGGCATCAAACACCGGACCCAGGTGCATTTTCATCACGGCACCCGGGAGATTCTGGCCCGACTCTATTTTCTGGATCGGGACATTCTCGAACCCGGGGAGAAGGCCGTCTGTCAGGTACGCTTTGAAACACCCCTGGCCGGGGTCTACGGAGACCGATGCATCATCCGATCCTTTTCGCCCCTGCAGACCATTGCCGGCGCCTCGATCATCAATCCCCTGGGACGGAAGGTGAAACGGTTTTCCAAGGATTTGAAGATCTTGGAGACCCTGGCCTCGTCCGAGGAAAACGATCTGGTCATCCACCAGCTCGATCTGGCGGGCACGCAGGGCCTCAGTTTCGCCATGCTGCGCATCATGACGGATATCGAATCCAAGGGGCTGGAGAAAATTCTGCAGACACTTGGCGGGCGGCAGCAGGCCTTTCTGGTGGACAAGGAACAACGGATCTACGTGTCCGGGGAATTGGTCCAGACCCTGTCTGAGCAGGCCGTCGAATACTTCACAACCTTTCACGCGAACAATCCCATGCGCCAGGGGCTGTCCCGGGGGGAACTGGCTTCCTCAACCTGGGGAAAAAATCTCTCCCCCAAACTCTTTCACTTCATTCTCGAGCGACTGGTCAAACAGGATCACATCGAGGTGGATCAGGAATTTTTCCATCTCCCCGGGCACAAGGTCTCCCTGGCCTCGGATCAGGACAAGCTGCACAAGGAGCTCACGGCCCTGTATGAAAAGGGCGGTCTGACCCCCCCGACCTTCAAGGTGGTCCAGGAAACCCTGGGCGTTTCTGCCAAGGATATTCAGCCCCTGATGCGCCACCTGGTGGAAGAGAACCAGCTCATCAAGATCAGTGAAGACCTGTATTTCAACGCCAGGGCCATCGAGGGACTCAAGGGCGATCTGACGGATTTTTTTGCCGCCAAGGAGGAGCTCACCCCGGCTGATTTCAAGGAACTGACCGGGTTGTCGCGAAAATTTGCCATTCCCCTGCTCGAATTCATGGACAAGCAGAAATTCACCGTACGTATCGGCAACAGCCGCAAGATGCGGGGCCGATAGGTTGCAGCTCAGCTCACTTCCCAGGACAGATATTCGTATCTGTCCTTTTTTTTGGCACAAAACATGATAGTTACCGGCTTGCGTTCCAGCATGTTTCAAAAAACCAGCTGAAATGATGACATCTTTTCAGCACATAGGATGACGTTTGTGTCAAGTTTTTTGCCGTTCCGTTAAGTTTTTAGCACAGCGGTACATAACATGCTGTCTGACAGCTTGCACAGACGTCATAAAAATATCATAAATACCAACAACTTGATGGTATATTGCAGGGATTCATTCCTTGGATCCCCATCAGCCGGGGGAGTGAGTAGAAAAGGGCTGAAGGCCATCGGGTTCAACCGCAAGCAGGGAGAGCAGTATGAAAAAGGGGATTCACGTATCTTTCCGGGCTCGGGTCATGATCATGATCATACTGGCCATGGTTGCAGTCAGCGTGGGAACCGTGATTTCTGTCGGTTTCGAGATGCAGCGCATTATGATCGATGCAAACAAGGAGAATATCGCTTCCACCAAACAGATCATTGATTCCCGGGTGACCAGGGTCCTTCAGGAAATCGAGGGATATGCCGTCTTGATCTCCAAAGACAACCGGATCATCCAGGGGTTGGTCTCAGATGAGACGGCCGATCTTCAACAATTCGGACGCGATATTGTATCAAAAATGCGTCTGGATTTCATCACCCTGGTCAATGCCGACGGCAGGGTGGTGGCACGGGGGCATTCTTCCAAACACGGAGACAGCCAGTCCAGGAAATATATTGTACAGCAGGCCCTTGAAGGCAATATCGCCGTGGGAATAGCTCGGGGCAATCTCGTCAAGTTTTCCTTCCGGGCTGCGGCTCCTGTGTACGATAACGGTCGTGTGGTCGGTGTCGTTCTTCTGGGCTACAATCTCTCTTCCCTCCCGTTTGTTGACGGCATCAAGAAGGATATGAATGTCCAATGCACGGTTTTCGACAAGAACAAGCGGGTAGCCACGACCATAACCGATGCTTCGGGCAAGCGGGCCATGGGAACGGTTCTGACCAACAAGGATATTGCCCGGACGGTTCTGGATCTGGGCAATCCCTATGTGGGTGAGAATGAACTTTTTGGTACCATGTTCGATACCATCTACTGGCCCATCCGGGATCTCAAGGGGAATATCGAGGGGATGCTTTTCATCGGCAAGGACCGGACACCCATTTCCAACAATATAAAATATTTAATTATGTTTCTGGCTGCGGTCATCTTCGGAATCTCCTTGATTGTGGCCGTGATCACTCTGGTCGTGGCCGGAAAACTGACAAAACCGGTCAAGACGTGTACCGTGTTTGCCAAGGAGATAGCCGAAGGCAATCTCGACAGTACCATCACGGTGAATCGTTCCGACGATCTCGGTGAGCTGGCCCAGGCCCTTCAGACCATGGTGGCCAATCTCAAGAAACTCATTCAGCAGGCGGAAACCGAAAAGGAACAAGCCCACATGGAAAAGGGCAAAGCCGATCAGGCCATGCACGAGGCCATGCAGGCCCGCGAAGAGGCTGAACGTGCCAAGGCCGATGGTATGCGTCAGGCAGCCGAAGCCATCGAGGATATCGTGGACCGCTTGACTTCAGCTTCCGAAGAGCTGGCTGCTCAGAGCGAGCAGATCACCCAGGGTACGCATCTCCAGAGTACGCGAACCCAGGAAACCGCCACGGCCGTGGATCAGATGAACGCCACGGTTCTCGAGGTGGCCAAGAACGCCTCCCGGGCATCCGAGACATCGGATGAGGCCAAGCAGAACGCCCTCAAGGGTAAGGATATTGTTGTCAGTGCGGTGGATTCCATCAACAAGGTACAGAAACAGGCCCTGGCCATGAAGTGCAATCTGGACAAACTCGGTTCTCAGGCCGACGGAATCGGCCAGATCATGAACGTGATCAGCGATATTGCCGATCAGACCAACCTCCTGGCTCTGAATGCGGCCATCGAGGCTGCCAGGGCCGGTGACGCGGGCAAGGGATTTGCCGTTGTCGCCGACGAGGTTCGCAAGCTCGCGGAAAAGACCATGCTGGCAACCAAGGAAGTCGGTGTGGCCGTGAAGAGCATTCAGGAAGGAACCAATTCCAATATCAAGGACATGGATTCCACGGTCGGAGTGGTCACCCAGACCACGGAACTGGCCAACCAGGCCGGTCAGGCCCTGAATGAAATCGTGACCTCGTCCGAGGAGATGTCCGAGCAGATAACATCCATTGCCACGGCATCAGAAGAGCAGTCCGCAGCCAGCGAGGAAATCAGCAGATCCGTGGAGGACATCAACCGTGTGACCAGGGAAACGGCCCAGGGCATGCAGCAGACCCAGGAGGCCACTACAGAACTTGCGTCCCTTGCCGCCCAGCTTGGCGATATTGTCCAGAATTTCAGATCCCAGTAATCTTTGACATTCAGCCCTGTTTGCAACAACAAAACCCTTGTGGGATCGTCACGATTCCACAAGGGTTTTTGCCATCACCGGACCACACGAACCAAGGAGCAATGCCATGCACGACGATACCCCTCAATGGCTCAAATGGGCCCGGGCCATCCAGGCGATCAGCCAGATCGGTCTGACCTACAAGAAGAATCACTATGATGAGGAGAATTTTACCCGGCTCATGCAGATAGCCTCGGAAATGGTCGCCTTTCATTCCCAGCGGTCCCAGGAGGAGCTGGAGGCGAATTTTCTGGCCCAGCCGGGATATGCCACGGTCAAGGTGGATGTGCGGGGAGCGGTTGTCCGGGACGGCAAGATTCTTCTGGTCCGGGAGCGGGTGGACGATAAGTGGACCATGCCCGGTGGATGGGCCGATGTGGGAGAGACTCCGGCCCAGTCAGTGACCAGAGAGGTGTGGGAGGAAAGCGGTTTTGATGTCCGCCCGGTCAAGGTTGTTGCCGTGCTCGATGCCAACCGGAAAGGGCGGCCCATGGAATTCTACCATGCTTTCAAGATCATTTTTCTCTGCGAGATCATCGGAGGTGAGGCCGCTATCAGCGAAGAGACGTCGGACGTTGATTTTTTTGATCTGGACAATCTCCCTGAACTCTCGGTCAACCGGACCTGCCAGGAGCATATCGCGGAGATCAGTAAGCATATTCAGGATCCATGCCGTCCAACCGCGTTTGACTGATCGTATTTCTGCTGCCTGAGCCGCTCCCGGCCGTACACGGCCTGTCCCAGAGAGATGCATCCGTCATTGGGGGGCAGGTGGTCGTGGGTCAGCACGGTCAGCCCCTGTTGTTCCAGCAGGGGAGGCAGTTCCATGCTCAATGTCCGATTCTGCATGACCCCGCCGCTCAATCCTATCACCCTCACGCCGGATCGCTCGGCTCCCCGGCCCGCCCATGCAGCCAGCCCGTGCATCAGCCCGAGATGGAATCTGCGGCTGATGACTCCGGGATCTGTTCCCTTTTCCCAATCCCTGACAACCCGGGCAAAGAGCTCCCGGGTTCCCAGAATCAGCATCCCGTCCTTTTCACGGACCGGGCAGGTGTATCCCGTGGTAACACTCATGTCCTGGATACTCTCGAGAACGATGGCGGCCTGACCTTCATAGGCAATGGTCAGCCTGAGACCGAGCAGGGCGGCCACACCGTCGAAGAGTCTTCCGCAGCTCGATGAAACAGGGGTGTTGATGTTCTTGTCCAGCATCTGGCTGATAAAACGGTCCTGACGCGCATATTCTTTCAGCCACGGCCATGGTCGGGTGCCCGGGTCGTCCCTGCCCAGATCCGCGAGCATACTCCGGGCGATCCGCCAGGGTTCCCTGATGGCCGCTTCACCGCCCGGCAGACGGAGATGATCGAAACGTCCCAGTCGCGTATGCTCCAGGGTCTGGGTGTTCACGCCGAGGAGTTCTCCTCCCCATAAGGTTGTGTCGTCACCGAGCCCGGTTCCATCCAGGGCCAGTCCCAGGGCCTGACCCTGAAAGCGGTTTTCGGCCAGGACCGAATGGATATGGGCGAAATGGTGTTGCAGGGTGAACACGGGAATATCCTGACTCTCATCTGCATACCGCGAAGAAAGATAATCAGGGTGCAGATCCCGGACAACGGCCTGGGGAACGACCTGGAGAATGTCCTGGAGGTGGAGGGCGATCTCCCGGAAAAAGTCATAGGTCTCCAGATTTTCCATATCCCCGATATGCTGGGACACAAAGGCCTGGTTCTCCTTGGTCAGACAGAGGGTGTTCTTGAGCTCCGGGCCCACGCCCAGGACGCAGGGGCCGTCATCCGCGAGAAAGATCGGCCCGGGCGTGTAGCCTCTGGCCCGGCGCATGAACTGGAAACGGTTACCATTGTTCCGGACCACGGAATCATCGCAGCGGATGAGAATGTCCCGGTTGTGGAGCAGAAAGAGGTCGGCAATGGTCGCAAGGCGCGAAAGGGCCTCCCTGTTGCCCAGACAGATGGGTTCGGAACTGAGGTTGCCCGAGGTCATGACCAGTGCCGGCAGCCGGCCGTCCCGGGCGCACAGCGCGCTGTAGTGGCGCAAAAGAATATGATGCAGCGGGGTGTAGGGGAGCATGATCCCGAGAAAATTCGTATCCGGGGAGAGTCCTTCGGCCAGAGGGGCAGCGGTTTTTTGGGCCATGACCACGATGGGCCGGATATGTCCGGTCAAAAGGACTTCGTCTTCTTTACTCACCTCGCAGATGGAGCGAACCGTTTCCAGATCCGGAACCATGATAGCCAGGGGCTTGCCCCAGCGGTTCTTGCGGGTTTTCAAAAGCTCCACGCTTGACGCGCTGGTTCCGTCGCAGGCCAGATGAAATCCCCCGAGCCCCTTGATGGCCACGATTTTACCCTCAAAGAGCGCCTGAGCCGTAGCCTCGAGGGCCTGACCATCCGGACAGATTGGTTCCCCTTTGCTATCGGTCAACCAGACATGGGGCCCGCATGCAGGACAGGCATTGGGCTGGGCGTGAAACCGCCGGTTCAGAGGGTCGCGGTATTCATGATCACACTCGGGACAAAGGGAAAAACAGGCCATGGAGGTGGTGGCCCGGTCATAGGGAATGGAGCGGGTGATGGTATATCGGGGGCCGCAATTGGTGCAATTGGTGAACGGGTAGAGATGGCGGCGGTTGGTCGGATCAAAGATATCCGCAAGACAGTCCGGGCAGGTGGCCACGTCCGGAGAGATGAGCACGTGATGGCCTTCTCCCTGGGTGCTTTCAAGGATGACGAACTCCTGGTCTTCCGAAAGAGGGGAGATCTCCTGTCGGTCGCAGGAGACGATCCGGGCCAGAGGAGGCAGCCGGGTTGCCAGCCCTTTTTCGAACAGGGCTATGGCGGCCGGATGCCCCTGGATCTCGATGATCACCCCTTCAGGGGCATTCAGGACCGAACCGGTGAGATCCGATTCATGGGCCAGACAATAAATGAACGGGCGGAATCCCACCCCCTGAACCTGACCCGTAATGGTCAGGCGGATACGCTTTGTGGACATATCAAAAAGGAGTTATTGAAAGGTTGAAAGCGTTTTGCAGATTCTGTCAGGCAAGGGGTCGTCATCCCGGAGAAGGCGGGGATGCCCCTTGCGAAAAGCCGGACCTGCATGAAAAACAACGAGTTCTGACGTTTAGTGCTTTCCCTACGCAAAGGCAAATGCTTTGGGATGGCGGCAGGAAGGCAGGAACAAAAAAATACGGCCCATGAATCAACGACATCCAAGGCTGATGTGCACGCATTGCCGGCTCACCCCGTTCCGGTCGGATTGAAACTCCCTCGCCGGCCTCGTACCATCAAGCCGTTGCTCAATAAGAGTTTGAAATTCCGAACAATGTCAGGCAACGGCTTGATGAACGATGCCTGGCTCGGTTAGACAGTCAATCCGACCGGAACGGGGTAAGCCGGCAATGCTCCGACCAGAACGGAGTGAGCCGGCCATGCTCCGGGCGGACACAAGGAGCCGCCCCCACGATCCTGCGTTGACCTTTCTTCTCTGACCCTCTAAACGTATCAGCTTTCCTGTGACCCTATTCAAGGACATGCATGCAACTCTATCACCTCGCCCCTGTGGTTTCCGGCCTTTTCAAATTGTGGGGGAGCACCCTGCGGTTCTCCCGCACCAATTATCAGGCCATGACCTCCATGGAAGAGCAGGGGCAGTCGATAATCTTTGCCCTGTGGCATGATGAGCTGTTTCCCCTGACCTATCTGCACAGAAACGAAGGGGTGGTCGCGGTGGTCAGCAGCAGCAAGGACGGGGAACTTTTGGCCAGGGTCATGGAAGGTCTGGGATTCGGTACCGTCAGGGGATCGAGCTCCCGCAAAGGGTTGAAGGCAATGCTCGCGGCCCTCAAGGAGGTTCGAACCAAAGGACGTCATGTGGTCCTGACCGTGGACGGTCCGCGGGGTCCCCGACACCAGGCCAAGCCGGGAGCCGTGTTTCTGGCCTCAAAGGCCGGGGTACCGATTTTGCCGGTCCGGGTTCGCATCAGCCGGGCCAAAATCTTTGAAAAGGCCTGGGATAAATTTCAGCTTCCCCTTCCTTTTGCCCGGTGTGAGGCCATCTACGGAGAACCCTACCAGGTTCCGGAGAAGCTGGATGCATCGACGCTTGCTGCCGAGCAGGATCGGTTGACCGCAAAACTTGAAGCATTGGCCTGATCCTTTATCAGGGAGAAGATGTTTATGCGTGATCTTGTGTATACGGCCATTGGTGCCCTTTGTTCCCGAATGACGCCCGTTGGGATCGAGCGATTCGGATCGGTGGTCGGGTGGTTGTTCTGGCATGGTCTGCCCTCCCGAAGGACAATGGCCGTGCAGACCATTCAGGCTCGACTGCAGGTCTCCCGTAATCAGGCCCGAAAGATCGCGCGGAAAAGTTTTACCCATGCTGCCCGGGCCTTTGGAGAGATTTTTCTCAGTCGCCAGGTGGACCCCCGTTTTCTGCGTGACCACGTGGTGATGACGGATGCAACCAGAAAAAAAATAGACCATGTTTTCAGTCAACAACGTCCTGTCGTGGCAGTGACCGGGCACATGGGCAGTTGGGAGCTTCTTGGAGGAATGTGCAGACTGCTGCTTCCGGATAGATGCTGTCAGGTCGTGGTCAGACTCCCCAAAGACAAGGCTTTGGGACGGCTCATGGTCAGGCTGCGAAGCATCGGCAAGCTTCAGGTTCTTACCCATCGCAATGCCACCCGAAAGGTTCTCAAGTGTTTGAAAACAGGTGGAATGACCGCCTTTCTGGTCGACCATAACTGTTCCCGGGACGAGGCTGTGTTTCTTCCCTTTCTGGGAAAAACCGCAGCCGTGAACATGGGACCGGCATTGCTCGCCCTGCGGTCCAGGGCTGTGATCCTTCCGGTTTTCATGCTTCGTAAAGGGGGGACCATGTATCGTTTTGAAGTGGGTGAATCCCTGGATACAGCCACCCTCACCGGGAGCCGGGAAGAGAATGTCCGGGCCATTGCCGCATTCTATACCCGGGCCGTGGAGCGGATGATCGAGGCATACCCGGAACAATGGTTCTGGATGCACAAGCGTTGGAAAACCAGGCCGGAAAAGGATCTTTCCTGATCCCACACACTAAAAAAAGAGCTTTGGCGGATACCAAGGCTCTTTTTTATTGGGGTGCTACCGCAGTATCTTTTCACCCTTCGTTTTTGCGGAACAGATCCATGATCAATGTTCCATCTTCGGGAGATGCCTCTTTGTCCAGATCCACGGCCTTGCCGAAGCATTCGAAGCCCTCCTGGTTCCGCTTGATGAATCCGGCGGACAGGATGGTGGAATAGGGGATCTGTCTGCGGAGTTCGTCATGGGCGATGCGGTTGGGAAAAATGATGGGCAGGGGTTTGCCGGAAAAATCTTCGAACATGATGTATTTCATGGGACCTCCTTGTGCCAGGTGTTCGTGTGTCCAGGGTGGGTGCGGTTGTGTCTTTGTCCATGCCGTCAGAAAAGGGGCATGGGCAGGGTCTGGGTGTTCTTTTTCAAGCCCTCGCTCACCGAGGCGATGCGGGTTTTGGCGGCCTCTTTCTGGCTCTTGCGGTCGGATTGCTTGAGCACTGTGGTATAAAGACGTTTGGCCGTCTCGAATTCACGCCGTTTTTCATAGATCAGACCCGCCCGGTACATGGCCGTGACCGCCCAGATGTTCTGTTCGGGGTAACTCCAGGCCAGGCGGAGATAATAGGTCAGGGCTTGTTGCGTCTGGCCCTGGGATTGAGCCCCCTCTCCCAGCCAGAACAGAATTTCGGCCCGGATGGGTTCTTTCAGGGTGGCCCGCCGTTCCCACAAAGATTCAAGGATGTTCTGGGCCCATGACCATTGACGTTTCTGCTGGCCGAGAAGGGCGAGTTTGAGCTGCTTTTCCGGGGGGATCCGCTCGGGCCGTTCTTCCATCAACACCGCGTAATCCTTGAGCGCGGCGTCTTCATGTCCCAATTCCATTTCCATGCCGGCCCTGGCCAGAAGAAATTCGATCCGGTCGTAGGGGTCGAGATCCCTGGTCTGGATCTTCTGCAGATAGGACCAGGCCAGGTTGTGATCTCCATCTGCATTGGCGGTACGGGCGAGAAAAAGCAGTGCCTTCTGGGCTGCGGGTGCCTGGGGATAGAGAAAGGCCAGGTGTGCGGCAACAGTCTGGTCGGGTTTGTCTGCCATGTGAGCGGCCAGCCTGCCGTAGCCCGTGAGATAATCCAGGGGATAGATCTTTTCCGGGTCCGGTTGCCCCCAGAAGTCTGCGATCACCTCTCCCTGCGAGGGAACCCCGGCAGCGGCCAGAAGATAACGGGTCAGGATGGCTTCGGATACCGTTTCGGGGCTTTCAGGAGTTCCCCCCAGAACCATGCGGGCAATTTGCAGGAGCAGGGGGGGGGGGGAATGTTCCCGGGAGTCGAGTTGCTTCCACTCCTTTGCAACCCCCTGGCTGTCTCCTTGCTGGAGCTTGAGGGCGCAGGCACAGATCTCAAGGGTCTGACGGACGGATTCCGGCAAAAAGAGCGAGTCTTGTTCAGTGGTTATCATGGCCAGTCCATCTGCGGTATTCAGGGACTGAAGACGACGGGCAAACGATGGCCAGGAGGGGGTTTCCGGAGGTATGAGCACCCAGCGGGTGATTGCTCTGATATCCGGGGCAAAGAGGGAAAAAAAATCGTTGCGCACAGGGTGATCCAAAGACCTTGTGCCAGACGTGCCGGCCGGACGTCCAACCAGGACGGCGAAATGATTCCAGAATCTGGATATATCGGGATGTGATACCTGATTCAGGAACGCATCACCCTGGTCCCAAAATCCCAGCGACCAGGCTGCCAGGGTCTTGCCGATCAGCTCCCGATCCGGTTCCAGGGATACGGGCAGGGCTGGGGACGGTGGAAAGAGTCCGCTTATGTTGGAAAAAATGGGACGAACCTGTTTCCAGAATCCATTTTCAGGCCATGTTGATGCACCCAGGTCGAGCATCTGTTGCATCATTGCCTGTCGGGTATCGTAGAGCACAGGATTCCGGGTGAAAAAGGACTCCCAGAACCATTGCTTCCAGACATCCTCGAACAGGAGTCCAAGGCCTTTTTCAGCCCCCATGATCTCTGGAATGTTTTGTGAATCGCTTCCTTGTGCACGGGCCAGCCAGTTGAAGATACAGGCTTGATAATCGCCTGCAAGCCGGTTGGCCCGGGCCAAAAGAACCTGCCGTCTGTTTTCCAGGGTCGGATCGGAAAAGGAGACGTTCAGCAGAGAAACAACGTCTTCGGGTTTGTTCTGGCGCAGCAGACTCTCACCCCTGGAAAGAAGATTTTCCGGGCTGTTCGTCCGGGTGGACAATTCGTGTTCGTACACGTCCCAGGCATGATACTCCTTGAGCCAGGCCGGGAAGTTCCGGTCAGCCGCCCCTTTTTTTGCAGCCAAACCAGGGACACACACAAACACGGACAGAAGACAGAGTGTCAGGATGAGATAAAACGGGTTAAAGCGCATAGTCGGCATGGGATACGATGTTTTATATTTGAGAAATTCAAAAAATTTATCAGGTAGTTACAAAAGTTTACATAATTATCATTATGGGCCTTCGGGACGATTCCAGAAATCCAAATTCGATCCCCTCTCAATCACCCAACCAGTCCCGGCCTTCAGACAAAAATTCGATATAAAATTCTGCGCACTGCGCACTGAGAACTTTGGTGCACTGCGTACTGAGAACTTTGGCGCACTGCGTACTATGCACGTTATTTTTTCATTTTCCAGTCCGCCAAAAAGGCCTTGAGTCCCTTGTCGGTCAAGGGATGGGCTGCCAGCTGATTGATGACCTTGAAAGGAATGGTCGCAATTTGCGCACCGAGCATGGCGGATTCCAGCACATGGGTCGTGCTGCGCACGCTGGCAACGATCACTTCGGTATCGAACATATAATTGTCATAAATGGTCAGAATCTGGGAAACCAGCTCCATGCCACCGTGCCCCACATCGTCCAGCCGTCCCACAAAGGGACTTACGTAATTGGCCCCGGCCTTGGCCGCGAGCAACGCCTGCAGGGGCGAAAAAACCAGGGTCACGTTGGTGGGAATGTCCTTGGCGTGCAATTCATGAACAGCCTTGATCCCTTCCATGGTCATGGGAATCTTGACCACCACGTTGGGGCCGAAACCCACCAGATCCTTTGCCTCTTCGATCATACCCCCGGCGTCCTGGGCAATGACCTCGAGGCTCACGGGACCGTCCACTTCCCTGCAGATGGCTGCAGCCACCTCACGCCAATCGCCGGCCTCTTTGGCCATGAGACTCGGGTTCGTGGTGACCCCGTCGACCATGCCCAGTTTTTTGGCCTTGCGGATTTCGTCCAGATTTGCAGTGTCGATAAAAAATTTCATGGCCCCCCCTTTTTGATGCGGGTTCAACTGACGGATTTTGGATCCTTTCCGGCCTTGAGCTGCTCCACATATTTATCCCGGCACTCATAGCTGCAAAAACAATGAACTTCTTCACCATTCTTGACCCGGATGTCTGTATCTTTGGGTACAAAGGTGCCGCAAATCGGATCCTTGACCATAACCCCATGAGAGGCAAGATCCTTGTGTTCCTTGGTCTTGACCTGAGCCTTTTTTTTCTTGTCTCCGGTCAGGAGTTTGAACAATACAAATCCGGCAAGGGCGATAATTAAAAATTTCAGCATGTTGTTTCCTTTGTTAAGGTAAAACAATAACTTTTTTGACTGCCTAGTCTTCTTTGTTGCTTTTGGAAAAAATTGTCAATTGCCGGAATCAGCCTGCCGGATAATGTTTTTGTCAACCGTATAGGAAATCATATCCAGGGCATGGGCAGGCCTGGTTCCATCGGGAAGGATCAGATCCGGTTCGATTTCCAGCAGGGGGATGAGCACAAAGGCTCGCTGCTTCAATCGGGGATGGGGCAGGATAAGTTCCGGATCATTGGTCGTCAGGTTGCCGAACAAAAGAAGATCCAGATCGATGATCCGAGGCCCCCACCTGTGGATGCGCACCCTTCCTTGCGCTGTTTCAATGCCGAGCAGGGCCCGGAGCAGGCCGCTGGAAGTCACAAACGGATCGCACTGCAATTGGGCTACCTGGTTGGCGAACCATGGCTGATCTCGAACCCCTTGGGGCTCGGTCAGGTAGACCGATGAGACCAGCGTGCAGGTGATGCCGGCAAGATTTTCAACGGCGCGCAACGCGTTGCAGAGATTGGCCCGCGCATCCCCCTGGTTGGAACCCAGTGATATATAGGCACAGGTCGGCCGGCTGCTCACATATCGTGTGGCCTGGAAATTCATTGTCGGCTCTTAGTACCTTACTCGTGAAAGTCTGCCATAAAAAACAAGAAAATTTTATAACTGCTTGAACTTAAGACTTAAAACCTAACACTGCGGCTTGGCCGCATTAGCGTGTTCTGCTGACTCCTCGTTTGCGGCGGTCCAGGTGAATGGCCAGGATTTTATTCTTGAGGGCTGTGAGATCCTGACCACCATCCTTGATAATATTGATCAGATTCTGCATCCTGTGCGGTTCTTCCTGTGCAAACGCGGAAAGAACATCCAACTGTTCGGGTGTCAATCCATGGGCCATACCATTCTCCTTTTATGAAACCGCTTGAGGGAAGATCGGAAAATATTTGGTGAACAACCGGGTATCCATGGCACATCTGTTCTCATGCAAGTACCTGAAATATGATGGCCGGCCTGGTCCGTCCGGGCGGTTTGACTCTCCGAGGGAGCCGGCCATGCGAACAAATCAACTCCGATCAGGTATCCTTTTCCGCTTGTGCCTGCAAGCATGGAGGTGTATCCGGGCACGATCATTGTCGAAGTCGAACCCTTGTTGACCGGAGCCTGCATCGTGCCGCCTGCCCCTACCGACCCGGAGAATGTGGATCGGTTTCTTGAACATCTCATTGTGGTCAAGGGATTGGCCGAAAAAACCATTGCCGCCTATCAGGCGGATCTGCATTCCCTGATCCAATTTCTTCACGCCCATGAGATGTCCCTTTATGAGGTGGAGGAAAATATCCTGCTGGTCTACCTGCGCCACTTGTCGAATCGCACAGGATCTGCCAAGACCCTGGCCAGACACCTTGCGTCCCTGCGGGGATTTTTTGCATATCTTCACGAGCAGGGAATACTTTCCACGAATCCGGCCCTGATCCTGTCCAATCCCAAAATCGCCCGGACCATACCCGATGTGCTGACCCAGGAGGAAACCGCCCGGCTCCTGGAAGCCCCGGATACGGGAACAAAACTGGGCCACCGGGATAGGGCCATTCTGGAAGTTCTCTACGGGGCCGGACTCAGGGTGTCCGAGCTGACCAACCTGCGCCCTCTTGACTATGACGCCCAGACCGACATCCTGCGTATCTGGGGCAAAGGGGGCAAGGAGCGGATCGTTCCCCTCAATCAAACAGCGGCAACCATGCTCACCAGCTATCTGACAACCAGGTCCGCGCTTTTCACGCCGCGTCAGGATGCCATCTTTTTGAATCGTTCCGGCAATCAACTCACCCGCCAGGGGGTCTGGAAAATGATCAAACGGTACGGGCTGAAGGCCCGGATCACCAAGACGATCTCTCCCCACACCCTGCGCCACTGCTTTGCCACCCATCTTCTCGAGGGAGGAGCCGATCTGCGGACCGTCCAGGTTCTGCTCGGCCATGCGGACATCAGTGCCACGGAGATATATACCCACGTGCAGACCAGACGGCTTCTGGACATCCACCACAAGCATCACCCCCGATCCTCATCATGACCAAACAACAAGCCCACACCATCATCACCTCCCACGCCAACGCGGATTTCGATGCGCTCAGCGCCATTGTCGCGGCTGGAAAACTCTATGCAGATGCGACCCTTGTCTTTCCAGGATCCCAGGAGCGCAACCTCAAGAATTTTTTTATCCAGAGCGCCACCTATCTTTTCAATTTCAAGTCGGCCAAACAGATCGATCTCTCCTCGGTGCGCCGCCTGGTCCTGGTGGATACCCGACAAAGAGACCGCATCTCCCATGTGGCCCAGGTATTGGACAATCCAGGACTTGAGATCCACATCTACGATCATCATCCCGCGTCCGATGATGATCTGGACGGGGACTTCAATGATATCAGACCATGGGGATCGGCAACTGCCATCATGACTCGCATTCTCAGGGACAAGAACGTAACGCTTTCCCCTGACGAGGCGACCATTCTGGGGCTGGGTATTTACGAAGATACAGGCAATTTCACCTTTGCTTCGACCACTTCCCATGACCTGAACGCAGCTGCCTGGCTTGTGGATCAGGGTATGGATTTCAATATGGTCGCGGACATGGTCAATCGGGAACTGAGTGCCGATCAGATCTTCATCCTGAACAGCCTGCTCGAATCGGCCAACACCCACACCATCCATGGAATCGACGTTGTCGTTGCCCATGTCTCCCTGGACCATTATGTGGGTGACTTCGCCCTGCTGGCCCACAAGCTTCTGGAAATGGAAAACATCCGGGTTCTGTTCGCCCTGGGCAGGATGCAGGATCGGGTTCAGGTCGTGGCCAGGAGCAGAACTCCGGAAGTGGATGTGGGAACCATCTGCAGCTCCCTTGGAGGGGGCGGACATCCCTACGCAGCTTCAGCTTCGATCAAGGACAGAACTCTGGAACAGGTCAAGGATGAACTTTTCGGATTGCTCTACTCCCAGATCACCCCGGATATCAATGTACGTACCCTGTGTTCGAGCCCGGCGGTGGTCATTGAAAAGAACAAGCCCCTGCAGCATGCAGCCGATGTCATGACCAGATACGGGCTCAAAGCCATTCCGGTGGTCAAGCCGGGAACCCTCATCTGCGTGGGTATTCTGGAGCATCAACTTGCAGAAAAGGCGCTCATCCACCAACTCGGGAATGTGCTTGTCAAGGAATACATGCTCAGGGATTTTGCGAGCGTGACCCTGGACATGAGCCTCTATCCGGTCATGGAAATTATTCTGGGACAGGGACAGCGGCTGGTTCCGGTTCTCGATGACCAGAAAACCATCTTCGGCGTGATTACTCGTACCGATCTCATCAATACCCTTGTCAGCGAACCGGCCCGGATCCCGGAAACGCTGATTCCTGAACGACACCGGGAACGTCGGATCAAACATCTGCTCAAAGAACGACTTCCTCGGGAATTGTTTGATTTTCTGATTCAGGTTGGAGAACTGGCTCGGGAAAAGGAGGTCAACGTCTATTGTGTGGGGGGATTTGTCCGCGATATCCTCCTCTATCTCCCTAATTTTGATGTGGATCTGGTAGTCGAGGGGAACGGGATCGAGTTTGCAAGGGCTCTGGCGCGAAAATTTGGAGGCCGCGTCAGGGAACACCGCAAATTCAAGACCGCCGTGGTCGTTCTTGAATCCGGGAAAAAAATCGACGTGGCCACGGCCCGACTCGAGTATTATGAATACCCTGCCGCCCTGCCCACGGTGGAGCTCTCATCCATTAAAATGGATCTTTTTCGCCGTGATTTTACCATAAACGCTCTGGCTGTTCAGCTCAATCCCGAAGAGTTTGGCCGATTGGTAGATTTTTTCGGAGGGCAAAAGGATATCAAAAACAAGAATATCAGGGTCCTTCATTCCCTGAGTTTTGTGGAAGATCCGACCCGGATCATCCGGGCCATCCGGTTTGCCCAGCGGTTCGGGTTTTCCATCGGCAGGCAGACCGAACGGCTGATCAAAAATGCCGTGGAATTGAACATTTTTAACAAGTTATCGGGCAATCGAATCTTCCGGGAAATCCGTTACATGCTTGCGGAGAAAAAACCCGTTGCCTGTCTCAAGGAGATGGACCGGTTCAAACTCCTCGCGGCCGTTCATCCCCTTTTGACCCTGGAACCTGCCAAGCAGCAGATCCTTGAGGAAATCGAACAGGTCGTCGCCTGGTACAAACTACTCTATCTTGAACCCTCTCCCCGTCCCTGGGTAGTGTATATGCTTGGTCTGTGCGCCGGTTTCAATGATTCTCAGGTTCAGATCCTGGTTCGCAGGCTCAATCTGACCAAGAAAGAAGCAACACTGCTTATCGAGCTCAGACATGCAGTCAAAAAGACTGTGGAATCCCTTTTTATGTGGGAGCAGAACCAGGGATCTGCAAGTGAGTTTTTCTTTATTCTCGAACCGCTCTGTCTCGAGGGCATTCTCTATCTCATGGCCAGAAGCAGCAAGGAGACCATGCGCAAGCATATTTCTCTTTACCTGACCCAGCTTCGAACCCAGTCTATCGATATCACGGGCAAGGATCTTCGGGATCTGGATATTGCTCCCGGGCCCATTTATGGCCGCATTCTCAAGGAGGTGACTGCTGCTAAATTGGACAATGGATCCCTTACCCGTGAAGAGCAATTGAAAATGGCCGAAGAGATGGCGAAAAACACCGATCAGGCAATCGGGTAATGACAATCAGTGTCCCTACCTGCTCGGTTTTCTTGACCTACCACCCGGAATAACCTAAAAAACCACATTTTGTGTTACCACAACTCTGTGAGGAGGATCACCCACAATGATGAAAAAAGCTTTGCTCACCATGGTAGCTGTTTTGTTGCTTTCCAATGTCGCCGCGGCCAAGACCATCGTCTTTGCTTCCGATGCCACCTGGCCGCCCATGGAAATGGTCGATGCCAACAAGGATATTGTTGGTTTCTGTCCTGATCTGGTCAAGGCCATTGCAAAGGCAGCCGGATTCACCGCTGTGATCAAGAACACAGCCTGGGATGGTATTTTTGCAGGTCTTGCAGCGGGCAAATACGATGCCATCGCCTCCTCAGTATCCATTACAGACAAACGTAAAAAGGTCATGGATTTCAGTGATCCCTATTTCGAGGTCAAGCAGGGGGTTGTCACCAAGAAGGGTGCGGGTATCAAGACCGAAGCCGACCTTGCGGGCAAGAAAATCGGTGCACAGATCGGAACCACCGGTTATTTTGCCTCCAAACGTATCAAGGGTGCCCAGGCTGAATCATACGACGAAGTCGGGCTGGCCATCGAGAATCTGAATAACGGTCGGATCGATGCGGTCATCTGCGACGACGCGGTTGCAGCGGGTTATGCCTTGCAGAACGAGAATTATATCGATTCCCTGACCCTGGCTTTTCTCATTGTTCCCGATGAACCCGAATATCTGGGTATTGCCGTGAACAAGGGCAACTCGGACACTCTTGCCCTGATCAACGACGGGCTCAAAAAGGTCCGGGAAAGCGGCGAGTACGACACCATCTTCAAGAAGTGGTTCCCCACCGAATAATCGAATATTCCCATGTAGTGGAGACAGGAAGCCGCAAATGCGGCTTCCTGTCCTTTCCGGCCAAAGCCAGTTTATCATACATATCCCCGGTCGACAGTATTTTATGAAGGCATTCCCATGACCCAAAAAGAAATCAGCATCAATGTCGGTGACGGTGCAGCCATCCCTTCGAACAAGGACAGGGGGTTGTTCAGTGCCTGGTGGATTTCCTTTATCGGCGCCCTGACGATCATCACCTACCTGTGCATGACCAAACCGGACCCCTATCTGGATATCCTCAAATTTCTTCCGGACGGCATCCTGGTCACCTTTCAGGTAACCGTGTATTCGATCCTCCTCTCCCTTGTCATCGGATTGGTGACTGGACTCGGACGGCTCTCCAAAAACCGATTTTTCAATCTGATCGCATCCACCTATGTGGAGATCATCCGGGGCATTCCCCTTCTGGTTCAGCTTTTCTATATCTATTATGCCTTGGGAAAATTTCAGCTTTTCAGCAATCTGCCCCCGCTTGCGGCCGCGGTCATCGCCATGGCCATCTGCTACGGGGCCTACATGGGCGAGGTCTTCAGGGCCGGTATCGATTCCATTGATCATGGTCAGACCGAGGCCGCCAGAACACTCGGGTTCAACCGGCATCAGACCATGTTTCTGGTCATTCTGCCCCAGGCCTGGCGGACCATTTTACCTCCTGTCGGCAACGAGTTCATCGCCCTGCTCAAGGACAGCTCCCTGGTATCCATCCTGGCCGTTGCGGATATCCTGCGCAGGGGTCGTGAATTCGCCAGCGAATCGTTCTATTATTTCGAAGCCTTCACTATGGTAGCCCTGGTCTATCTGGTCATTACCCTGATTCTATCAAAGGGCGTAAGCCGCATGGAACACAAACTGGATTATTATGAACGCAACTGATCCCATCATCCGCATAGAGAACATCTACAAATTTTTCGGTACGCTCAAGGCTCTGGAAAACGTCTCCCTGTCCATCAATCCCGGGGAAAAAGTAGTCATCATCGGCCCCAGCGGTTCAGGAAAATCCACCCTGCTGCGTTCCATCAACCGACTTGAATCCATTGATCGCGGGACAATCATTGTCGACGGCAAGGATGTCAATTCTCCGCACAACGATATCAATGTCATTCGTCAGGAACTTGGCATGGTCTTTCAGAGTTTCAATCTCTTTCCGCACAAGACCGTGCTCCAGAATCTAACCATGGCACCGATCCGTCTGAAAAAGATTTCTCAGGCAACAGCGGAAAAGACAGCCATGTCCCTGCTTGACAAGGTAGGTATTCCAGACAAGGCAGATGTGTACCCGGCCATGCTTTCGGGCGGTCAGCAACAGCGGGTGGCCATTGCCCGGGCCCTGGCCATGAATCCGAAAATCATGCTCTTTGACGAACCTACATCTGCTCTTGATCCTGAAATGATTGGTGAAGTTCTGGATGTCATGGTCAAACTCGCTCTGGAAGGCATGACCATGGTTGTGGTGACCCACGAAATGGGGTTTGCCAAAGAAGTGGCTGACAGGGTCATTTTCATGGATGAAGGCATGATCGTGGAAACGGGCACCCCGGAACATTTTTTCAATAATCCCGAGCATCCCCGAACCAAGAAATTTTTAAGCCAGATCCTCTAGGAGTACGATCATGCACACGCTGTGGGCTCCCTGGCGAATCGACTATATTCTTGGACCCAAACCCGATAGTTGTGTCTTTTGTCTTCCCGAACATACTCGTGAGGACCGGGAACGGCTCATCCTGTACAGGGCCGAACATTGTTTCGTGATCATGAACAAATTCCCGTATTCCAGTGGACATCTTATGGTCACTCCGTATAGACATGTACATGCGATTACAGATCTTACGGTCGAAGAAAGCCACGAGGTCATGGACTACCTGCGGATCACCAGCGAAATCCTGACCCGGGTCTATCATCCTCAGGGAATCAATATCGGGCTGAATCAGGGCGAGGCAGCGGGTGCTGGAATCCAGGAGCATCTTCATTTCCATCTCGTACCCCGATGGGTGGGCGATCATTCCTTCATGGCGGTCAATGCCTCGACCATGGTTGTTTCGGAGCATCTCAACGTTGCCTATGACAAACTGCTGCCCCGGTTCAAGGCACTCGGAAAAGACAACAGCTCGGATTGAACATCGTTTCGCCTACACGACTGTCGGAGAACATTTCAAGAATGACCTCGTAGTTTGATAGCAATCTTGCACCCTGTATCGTATATCCTTTGATCAACCTCAACGAAAATCAGCACCTGTCATTGACCGTGGCCGTTCTGACGACTACGATCCCCGCTCAATCAACCGTTTTCAGCAAGGAGTACTAGCATGCGTTATCTGAAGGTTCTGAGTCTGGTTGCCCTGTTTTTTGTGTCCATGCTCTTCTTCGTTCAGAACACAGACGTGTTGGTCCAGACCCTCACTCTTCAACTCGGACTTTTCTCCTGGAAGGCCACCAGTGCCCCGGTTCCACACTATCTGCTCATCCTGCTCGCCTTTGTGGCCGGAGCGATTTTGCCCTTGCTCTACTTCATGTGCGAGAAAGTCCGGTTGTCCAAGGATCTGCGTACGGCCCGAAAAACCATTCAGCAGCAGGAAGAAGAGCTCAACTCCTTGAGAAACATGCCCATTCAGGAATCTGATTATCAGACGGAAACGATCTCTACTGATACTGAATCCATTCAGCAATAGCCTGATTTTTTTACGAATTGCTCCTTGCCATCTCCTCGGGGATGTTCATGCGGATGCATTTCGTCACCTGCCCTGATTCTGTTGGGGCAGGTGCCCTTTTTTGCCGAGACCAACCCAATTCCGGTCCCCGTGCCCGCGCATCCGGGGGAAGTTCCGGACGGAGTCATGTGATCTTATGGCATTGTGGAACACGATCCACTCTCTGTTCACCAGAAAACCATCACCTGCGGATGGTTCCCTTTTTCCGCTCGAACTCGGAGACGGCCTGTCGGACAGGGATACCCTGGCCGCCATCGGAGAGCTGAGCCGGGTCGTCAAGAATAATTCCGACAGCGTCGAGACCTATTTGGCCCTGGGTAATTTGTACCGTTCCCAGGGAGAACTCGAACGGGCCATTCAGATTCGCCAGAATCTGATCATCCGGCCGGGTCTTGATAACGACTTCAAAGGGCGGGCCTATTTCGAGCTGGGCAAGGATTACAAGCGGGCCGGATTCATGGATCGTTCCCAGGAGGCCCTGGAGAAGGCCATGAAGCTTTGCGGCAAGGATCCTTCGATCATTCTGGAAATGGTCGATTTGACCGCCAGGACCAATGATTTCCTCTCCGCTGCCAAATACTGCGCCGCCCTTAAATTTTCTCTGGGACAGGCCCACTATCTGGTTCTTCATGCCCGCTCCCTGCTTGCCGGCGAGTCCAACCAGGAACGCGATGAAGCCGGCAAGTGGCTGTCCAGATCAATCAGAATCTATCCCCAATCCATCGAGGCATGGCTTGAGTATCTGCTTCTGGATTACGAACGGGCCGACTGGAAGCATTTCAGCAGACGGCTTGAATCGGGTTTGGAAAACATCTCCAAAGAGCTCCGTTTCGTACTCCTGGAGGGGTTGATCCAGCACGGCCTCAAAAGCACTTCCCAGGACGACCAGGAACATCATGTCCATCCTGAAGCCTGTGCACAGGCCCTGGCCTGCATCGAACCCTATGCTGACGATCTTTTGCTCTACTACTACGGTGCCCTTCTGCACATCCAGGCCGGAGACACCGAAGCGGCCAAAACCTGGCTGGAGAAATCCCTGTTTCTGGACTCGGATTTCTGGCCCTCCCGACTGGAGGTCCTGCTTCTCTCTCTGCCGGAGCAATCTCAGAATCCTGTGTTCAGCGTTCAGCTTGAATTTTTTCTCAAACGGGCCAGAAGGGTCAAACGGTTTGTCTGTTCTCATTGCGGGCTCAAGCGCGAACAGATTTTCTATGTCTGTCCCAGATGTCAGGCCTGGCATTCCATCCGATTCAGAAAATCCCTCAACGACTGATTTGTTTGTATGAACACACCCAAACTCACCCCCATGCTCGAGCAGTATCTGCGCATCAAGGAGGAGTATCCTGATGCCCTGCTCTTCTACCGCATGGGCGATTTTTACGAACTCTTTTTTGAAGATGCGCAAAAGGCTGCCCGGGAATTGCAGATAGCTCTCACCTCGCGCAATCCCAATGCCGAGCAGCCGGTTCCCATGTGCGGCGTACCCCATCATGCTAAAAACGAATATCTCAAACAGCTGATTGAAAAAGGGTATAAAATTGCCATTTGCGATCAGGTCGAGGATCCCAAGGAGGCCAAGGGGCTGGTCAAGCGGGAAGTAACCCGTGTGCTCACTCCGGGAACCATCGTCGAAGACCTGGTCCACGAGCAGGGTGAGAGTCAATATCTTGCTGCCATGATTCTGGATGACACACAGGGCGGCGGTCTGGCATGGGCCGATTGCACCACCGGTGAATGGACCGGGCTCGCTTCCAGAGATCCCGATTTTCTCTGGCAGTGGGTGGCCAAGGTGGCGCCCAGGGAATTGCTCCTGCCTCGGGAAACGCAGGTTCCAAGCCAGTATGGTCAGATCAGGGCCAATGTGACCCATGTGCCTACCGCCGGCTATTTCGACCCGAACGGCTCCCGTGACAGGGTACTCCGCGCTCAGAAGGTAGCCACACTCGATTCTCTCGATCTGGCGGACAAGCCCATGCTTCTTCGGGCCTGCGGGGCTATCGTCGCCTATCTGACCCAGACCCAGAAACAGGATCTGACCTGTCTGGCCCCGTTTTCGCCCCTGAATCTTTCCAGCCAAGTCATGCTCGACGAGGTGACCGAAAAGAACCTTGAATTGTTCACCCGCATGGACGGTCGCAAGGGCAGGGGCACCCTCTTCCATGTCATGGATCAGACCATGACCCCCATGGGCAGGAGGCTTCTGGAAAAACGGCTTCATCAGCCTTTCAAAGAACTCGGTCCCATCCAGGCCTATCAGGATACTGTTCGTCTGTTCTTCAATGATCCCGATTTGACCGGAAAGGTTCGCGAAGCACTGGATAAAGTCTATGATGTCGAGAGGCTGTGTACCAGAATCTATCTGAACCGTTGTTCCCCCAAGGATTTTATCGGACTTCGCCAGAGTCTGAGCCGGTTTCCCACCATCCAGGAATTGCTCGGAACAATCCCCTCTCCGCCTCGACTGCTCAAAAAGATGCTTGCCGCCTGGGACAATCTGGACGCTTTGCACGATCTTCTGCAACGCTCCCTGCTCGACAATCCCAACCATCTTATTACCGAGGGCGGACTTTTCAAACAGGGGTTTGATACCGAACTCGACGAGCTCATCGAACTGACCGAACACGGGGAATCCACCCTGGTTGCGCTCAAAGACAGGGAACAGCAGAAAAACAATCTTCCCAAACTGAAAATCGGGTTCAACCGGGTTTTCGGGTATTATTTCGAGCTGAGCAAAGCCCATACAGAAACCCTTCCCGATCATTTCATCCGCAGGCAGACCCTGGTCAACAGCGAACGATACATCACCGAGGAGCTCAAGGAGCTGGAGGAAAAACTCCTGTCCGCAGCTCAGAAGCGCAAGACCCGGGAATACAATCTGTTCATGGATCTGCGTGAACAGGTTGCTTCCATGCGCGATAGGTTCATGGCCATGGCTGCCATTCTGGCCCGGATCGATTACTGGCAGGGACTTGCTCATGCAGGACGCAGATGGTCCTGGGTGGTTCCCGAACTGCATACCGGCCTGGAATTGTCCATCACCGGGGGCAGACATCCGGTTGTGGAGGCTGTCCAGGGAAGCGCCAATTACATTCCCAATGATCTGCACATGACCGATGAAGGCAGGGTCCTGCTGGTCACCGGGCCGAACATGGCCGGTAAATCCACGGTTCTTCGCCAGACCGCCTTGATCATGATTATGGCCCAGATGGGATCATTGGTCCCGGCAGACAAGGCCTGCCTGGGATTGTGCGACCGGGTTTTCTCCCGGGTCGGGGCCTCGGACAATCTGGCCCAGGGTCAGTCCACCTTTATGGTGGAAATGAATGAAACAGCCAGAATTCTGCGTCAGGCGGGTAAACGAAGCCTGATCATTCTGGATGAGATTGGTCGGGGCACATCCACCTTTGACGGCCTCTCCCTGGCCTGGGCGGTCGTCGAAGAACTGGCCCGGCGGCAGGGAGGGATCAGGACCCTGTTCGCGACCCATTATCATGAACTGACCGCCCTGGAGGGGGATATCCCCCAGATCAGGAACATGAACATCGCTGTCAAGGAATGGAAGGGAGAGATCATCTTTCTGCGGCGCCTCGTGCCGGGCCCTGCGGATCGCAGTTACGGGATCGAGGTGGCCAGGCTGGCCGGGGTTCCCATGTCCGTTGTCCAGCGGGCCCGGGAGATACTCGATCATCTGGAACGCTCCTCCAAACGCCAGCATGGACAGGCGGTCAGGGAGATAACCACCCGGGAACCCATGCTGCCGGGATTGGTCCCGAAACAGCCGACCGCCAAAGAAACCGAATATGAACCCTCCGCTCTCCACCCCATTGTCCGGGAATTGCGCGACATGAACATCGACGGCCTCACCCCGCTGGAGGCCTTGACACTCTTGAACAAATGGAAACAGGATGCCTACAACGCCTAATGCATACCGATTGTTCGGTACCTTCGCAGTAATCCTTGTGCTTTGCGTGACTGCAGGTTGCGGACTCAAGCTCTGGCCCGAGCCCCGGGCCGAAGAAGACCGGTTCGCATGGGAAGATATCGCCTTTACCTCCAGGGAGACCTGCCTGGAAATCCGGGCCGGTCTCACCGGTGCCTATGGCAATCTGGTCCGGGTCGAACTCGAACTCGCCCCGAGCGATGAAGACTGCCCCTCCTGTCCCTTCCAGCCGCAGCAGACCCTTGCCTTTGAAATGGATGACCCCGAAATCACCCGCACGGGATCGTCCCTGACCCTGCTCTATTGTCAGCTTTCCGAATCCACGGGCTTTCGATGGCGCATCGTCGGGTACAACGTGCATTCGTCGCTGCAGCCGGTTCCGTCAAAGGTGATGTATGTCGGGGAGAAGGAATAAAAAAAAGAGTGCGCAGTGCTCAGTACGCAGTGCGCAGATGGTATGATCCCGATTCATATCGCTAGAAATTACGTATCCCTTGACCGGTGAACGCTTTCACACAGAATAATGCGTGAATTGCATCCACGCGGCAACGTCCGGGAACACAGGCAAGCAAACATCATAACCTGCGCACTGCGTACTGAGCACTGCGCACTTCCCCCTGGAGAATGTATGAATTATTTTGAGTATAAAGACGGCGAACTCTATGCCGAAGATGTACGGATCAGGGATTTGGTTTATGAGTACGATACTCCTTTATATGTCTATTCTGCCAAGACATTGCGGCGGCATTACAAGGCCTTTGATTCGGCCTTCGAGGGCATCGACCACCTGATCTGTTATTCGGTCAAGGCCAATTCCAATTTGTGCGTGCTGGATCTGCTCAAAAAAGAAGGCTCCGGAGCGGACATCGTTTCCGGCGGAGAACTTTTCCGGGCCCTTCGGGCGGGCATGGACCCGAAGAAAATCGTCTATTCAGGGGTGGGTAAATCGGTCAGTGAGATCCAGGAGGCTTTGTTCGCTGGCATTCTCATGTTCAATGTGGAATCCGAACAGGAGCTCGAACGGATCAGCGAGGTGGCCAGTGAACTGAAATTCGAGGCCAAGGTGAGTCTTCGGATCAATCCGGATGTGGATCCCAAGACGCATCCCTATGTGGCCACAGGACTCAAAAAAAGCAAGTTCGGCATTCCCATGGACCAGGCAATGGCCCTGTACGTGAAGGCAAGGGATCTCCCCGGAGTCGATCCCGTGGGCATCGATTGCCACATCGGATCGCAACTGACGACCATTGAACCCTTTTTGGAGAGTATCGAACGGCTTAAAAAACTGCACATTGAACTGGCGGACAATGGAATCACCATCAAGTACCTCGATCTTGGCGGGGGACTGGGCATCACCTACAAGGAAGAGGAACCACCCCATCCCAGAGAATTCGGATTGGCCCTGAAAAAGGCACTCCAGGGCATGGATCTGACACTGATCCTCGAGCCTGGACGGGTCATTGCCGGGAACGCAGGCATCCTGATCACCCAGGTCGAATACATCAAAGAGGGAAGTACCAAGGATTTCGTGATTGTGGATGCAGCCATGAACGATCTGGTCCGTCCGTCTCTCTATGGTTCCTTTCATCGCATTGCCGAAGTCGAGCCCAGAGGGAGGACTGAAAAAAATGTAGATGTTGTCGGGCCCATTTGTGAATCCGGGGATTTTCTGGCCCAGGATCGGGATCTTCCCCAGGTGGAACAGGGAGAACTTTTGGCTGTTTATTCCGCAGGCGCCTATGGATTTGTCATGTCCTCCCAGTACAATTCCCGCCCCCGAGCGGCCGAGATCCTCGTGGACGGAGACTCCATCCGGGTGATCAGAAAACGGGAACAGTATCAGACGCTCATCGCCCTGGAAGAGGATTGTCTCGAGGAATAGAGACCTTCGTACGGGTTTGGTTTTACCTTTCAGAAGGTAGAAGAATTTTTTGAATAAGGTACTTGATCCTCGGACCATGCTTCCCGGGAGCGCGGGCGTCCCGCCCGCATTGTACCTGTATGAGCCATGTTCCCGATCATCCCGCACGCATTGAAACGCCATAAACCATTGAGACGGCGCGCTCCAAGTGCAGATGCATCGCCATACATGTATTGTATAAAGCCCTTTTTCTTTGACATAGGATCCTGGTTGAAGAAAAAGGGCTTTTTGTCATCTTTTTCAACATTGTGCTTCCCTTTTCCATTCACTTTTCGTGCAGGAGACCGGATGAAACTTGACGAACACACCAGCAAACAGCTTTTTGCCCAACTGGGAATCCCTGTTCCCACGGGATACGCCCTGACCACGGCGACCGGTAACGAGGACACGATCGCAAAAATCGGTTTTCCCATGGTCGTCAAGGCACAGGTGCTCGCCGGAGGCCGGGGCAAGGCCGGCGGGGTCAGGGTGGTGGCTGACATGCAGGAACTCGAAGATGCCCTTGCCTCCATCCTCTCCATGCGCATCAAGGATCTTGCGGTTCCCTACGTACGCATCGAGCCTGCGGCATCCATTGATAAAGAATTCTACCTGAGCGTGTTCATTCAGCGCGAGACGAAATCTCTCATCCTGGCATGCAACCGAAGCGGTGGCGTGGATGTGGAATCCTCCACTGACGATACCCTCATGGCCGTGAATGTGGATTTTTTGACCAACAGTTTTGAACATCGCATCCAGGATGCCTTTTTTCATCTCGGACTGCCCAAAACAACCTGGGCTGAGTTTCATGCCATCTGTTCGGCACTTATCCACATGGTCACCACTCACGGGGCACTGCTCGCGGAGATCAATCCCTTGGTCCTGACCGCCGAGGGAATTTTGGTCGCCCTGGACGGCAAGGTGGATCTGGACGACAGCAAGATGGCCCTGCTCCCGGAGGTCAAGAAAACTCTCAGCCGTCCGGAACACGAACGTGCGGACGAGATCCGGGCCCGCGAGGCGGGACTGAGTTATCACCGGCTTGCGGGGTCCGTGGGCATGATGCTCACGGGGCAGGCGGCGTTTGACGCGGCCCGGTTGTGCCTTGAAAAAATTCATGATCTGGATCCCGGGGCTGTGGGGAACGTCCTGCCCGGGCCGGAACTGTTCACGGCATATCCATGAAAGGCACGTTGGCTTTCCGGTTCCGCCGGTTTCGATTCCGGGGGACACAGGTATTCGCAGGCCTGGGCATTCTTGGACTGTTCCTGGCCTGGCACCAGGCCTCCTGCGCCTTTTCCGGCCTGGTGGTGCCCGGGCCGTGGGAGACCCTGGAAGCAGGGGCAAGACTCCTGTCCGACACCGGGTTCCGGGACGGGCATTTATGGGTGAGCCTCCGGCGCATGGGCCTGGCCCTGGGGGCCGGTATCCTTGCCGGGGGCTTCCTGGGGCTTGTGGCCGGGCTGGTGCCCCAGGTCCGGGCCCTGGTGGAGCCGGTGCGCTGGATACTGACCACGGTGCCGGGGGTGGTGATCGTCATTGTGTTTATGCTCTGGTTCGGCATGGGGGATGTGATGGTCATCTCCATTGCCGCCAGCATGGGTGCCCCCATTATCTTTGTCAACCTGGCCGATGCCCTGGGCCGGGTGGACCGCCACCTTCTGGAGATGGCCCGGGTCTACCGGTTCAGCCTTAAAATGCGGCTGGTCAAGGTTTATGCCATGGCAGTGGCAGGTCCATTTTTCTCGGCCCTGGTCATTGCCGGGGGCAATATAGTCCGGGTCTCGGTCCTGGCCGAGGTCATGGGTGCGGATAAAGGCATTGGCCACTGCATGTCCCTGGCCCGGACCCGGCTGGACACCCCGGAACTTTACGCCCTGGCCCTGATCAGCATGTGTGTGGCCGCTGCCGTGGAATTTTTTCTTTTCCGGCCCCTGGAGCGGCGGATGAAAGGCCGGGGCGCATGACGGCAAAACCTGCAGTGGCATTTGAAAATGTAACCATGGCCTTTGGCCGGCATATCCTTTTTGAAAACCTGAGCCTTGAAATCGGTCCGGGACAGGTGGTGGGCATCCAGGGCCCGAGCGGGGCCGGGAAATCCACTTTGCTGAAGATGGCGGCAGGATTGATCAGGCCTGTTAAAGGCCGGGTCCGGGTCCATGCAAGCCCCCTGGGATATGTGTTCCAGGAACCCCGGCTGCTTGGGTGGTACACGGCCCGGGAAAATATCAGCCTGGCCCTGGAAGCGGCCGGCATGTCCGGCAACGCCGCCAGAAAAACTGCTTTAAGGTGTCTCAGGGACCTGGACCTGGCCGGGTTTGAATCCCACTATCCCCGGGAACTGTCCGGGGGCATGAACCAGCGGATCTCCATTGCCAGGGCACTGTCCGTCTCCCCCGGGATGCTGCTCCTGGATGAACCCTTTACCGGCCTTGACCCTGCCCTGAAAGACCGGGTCAAAGAACAGGTCCGGGCCATGGCGGAAAAAACAAAGGCCTGTGTGATCCATGTCACCCATTCAAAACAGGAGCTTTTGCCCGGGACCCATGCCCTTTTTACCCTGGACAGGGGGCAGCTTTACCCGGAAACACTGTAAATCACTGTTCCAGTCCGCCGGGTCATGATCTCCATGGATACGGGATTATTTTCTTCATTCCGGTGACGGGGAGGGCCTGGGAAAAAAGGATTATTCTTGGCGATACCTACTGAGGAAATCACCTATTTTCTGAATTGCGCCTGACATAACCTTTGATTCTGGCAACATGACTATTCTAAAATGATCTGGTTCCGGCCAGTCAAATCCACTTCCGGCAACAAGCAGAATATGCTTGCTTTCCAGTAAATCCAGTACAAATTTTTTGTCACTTGTAATATTAAATTTTCGGGTATCAATTTTTGGGAAAAGATAAAACGCAGCCGAGTTTTTAACGTATGTAATTCCCTCAATTTGATCTAACGCTTTGATTGTTGCCTCTCTTTGTTCATAAATTCTTCCCCCAGGAGCAATCAACGCTTTTGTGCTTTCCTTATCCTCCAATGCCGCCGGAATCACAAGTTGTGTTAATGCATTGCCACACAACCGCATGGCAGCCAGTTTTGTAACAGACGCGATTAATCCCCCAATGTGTCGGCGCGGCCCGCTGATTGCGAGCCAGCCACAACGAAACCCGCATACGATGTGCGACTTAGATAACCCATTGAAGGTGAAGACCGGCAGATCCGGCGCAAGTGCCGCTGTAGAAACATGTTCCAACTCATCCATCACCAGTCGGTCATAAATTTCGTCCGAACAAATAATCAACTTGTGTTCCCTTGCAATTTGAACGATCTGCCCTATCACTTCTTTCGAATATAACGAACCCGTGGGATTATTGGGGTTAATAATAAGTATGGCACGTGTTTTCGGTGTGATCTTCCTGCGAATATCGGCCACATCAGGATACCATTCAGAAGCCTCATCGCAGCGATAAAGCACTGGCGTTGCGCCCACAATATAGGCCATATTCGTCCAAAGTGAATAACTTGGTGATGGAATAAGCATCTCATCACCGGGGTTTAAAAACGTGGTCATCGCCATATTGACAACTTCACTGACGCCATTTCCAATGAATACATCATCCATGCTAAGGTCTGAAATGCCTTTACCAACGTGATAGTCACATATGGCTTTTCTGGCATCTGGCATGCCTTTTAAGTCACAATATCCCACGGCCTTGTCCACATTACTGATTAAGGCCGTTCGCACACTATCAGGCATAGTAAACCCAAAAGTAGCTGGATTTCCTGTATTGAGTCTTAATACATCAATGCCGGCAGAAACCATTTGCATGGCTTTTTCAAAAACAGGGCCGCGTATGTCTGAATGGACATTTTCCATTCTATCTGAAGATGGTACGGGATTCATTATTAAATGCCTCTTTATATTTTTTTGTTATTTTCTTCCACGTCTTAAAACTGGATCATCGCGTATAAAATAGGTATAGTAATTATAAAGGTCTACACAACACGCCAGTACTTAAAGCAGACAGTGGCGGTCGGCATTAACGTCATGGCTGCAGCCGGATGTGTAGCACCGGATTTGGAAACTACCAGAATTATTTTATGAAAGCAAAAATTCGTAAAATTTAATTAACCGGATTACTCTTTTTTGTTGCAGGATGCAGTCATTTGGCCTATCTGGGCGTCCATGGCGCTTCCATCCGGCAGAAATGGGATGTCCATGCCAATGTCGGGCAGACCGATGCGCAATGTCTTGAATGCCATCATCCTGACAATGCAAAAGGGCCGGCCACTCCGCATCCGGAGTTTACCGGCTGTTTGAAATGTCATAACGATTAATGAAAATTTCAAAATTGTATCAAAAACCGGACGTACACCCTCTGGTTTGAAACCCGCTTGTTACCATAAATGATAAACTTGTGATGCAGCCAGGAAACGGCCCGCATCAAGAAAGGCATCTGGAATTTTATGAAACCGCAACAACAGTATTCACCCCGTTTCTGGATTATTTTTATCCTGGCCCTGGCAATGGTTTCCGGTCTGGGGTTTTTCTATCTTTTGTTTCAACCTGCGAAGGTATCTTCCCCGGCAGTCCATAATTCTTTAAAGGACGTTGCCGAGTTTTTCGGAGGAACCGGCTTTTATGTTCTCATCGTCATATATCTTCGCAGTCTGTTAAAAATTGTCTTGGGCAAAGGCCCTCTCCTGCATCGATTCATACCGGATGACAATTATGACCATTCCATTTCCATCGCAAAAAAAGTCCTGGGTTTCCTCAACCGGACACACCGATATGTCGGTGCCGCAGCAATTATAATTATTGCGGCCCATGCGCTGATGATGGGCGTCCGGATGTGGAATCCGTTTCTCATTATGGTCTTGATACTTCTGGCCTGGCAGGGGATTTTCGGACTTTTTCTGATTCTCAAGTTTACCCCGGCACTTTTGAAACGTTACGGTTATCTGGTTCATGCCCAGCTTTTTTCCGGCGTAATGATTGCAATTTTTGCCGGATTCGGCCATCTGCTGGTCCAATAGGCGCTCTATGTGATCATGTGAATTCAAAAGTCGGCTGATCTTTCCAGGGAATTATTTTAGGATAAATTTTTGCAGAGGTAAAATATAGAGGACTATTTCCCATTGATTCAATCGTTTTTTTAAGATAGAAGAAGAAAAATCCTAATGCAGGCATGAAGCTTGTGGTTCACATTAAATTTCATTATTTTTTTCGGACCCGGCCAAGAAGGTTGAGAATTTAAGCTGGCAACGCTGTTTTGCGTATTTTTTAATACTTCTAAGGATTCACAGGAGAAAAACGATGAAAAAATCACTGATTGCATCAGGGCTCATGTTTCTTGTTCTTATGTTTACTGCCGTAAGTGTCCAGGCACATTACGGAATGCTCATCCCTTCGGACAACATGGTTATGCAGGATGACGACCGCACCGTTCATATTACGGCCTCTTTTTCCCACCCCTTTGAGGGCGTCGGGATGGAACTTGTCAAACCCAAAGTATTTGCCGTGCGGGCAAACGGCGAGGCGCAGAATCTTTTAGGCACGTTGAAACAGGCAAAGGTTATGGGTCACACGGCCTGGAAAACAGATTACAAAATCAAAAAACCCGGCGTTTACATGTTTTACATGGAGCCCGTACCCTATTGGGAACCTGCCGAAGATTGTTTTATCATTCATTACACCAAAACCGTGGTTACCGCTTTTGGTGATGACGAAGGATGGGACCAAGAGATCGGGCTGAAAACAGAAATCGTACCCTTGTCCAAACCGTTTGGACAGTATGCCGGCAACGTGTTCCAGGGCATCGTAAAACTGGACGGCAAAGCCGTGCCTTATGCAGAAGTTGAAGTGGAATATTACAACGAGGATGGTAAATCCGAAGCGCCCACGGATTATATGGTGACCCAGACCATCAAGGCTGATGCAAACGGTGTATTTACCTATGCCGCACCCAAGGCCGGCTGGTGGGGTTTTGCTGCGCTTAATGAAGCTGATTTTACCCTTAAAGCTGATGGACAGGAAAAAGGTGTTGAGTTGGGTGCGGTGATCTGGGTAAAATTCGAAGACTGGAAAACCAAATAGGGTTTGAATAAAAAAATGAAATAGAAAACACCAGCCGGGATGATTGTCAGATGATTCTCATTGGCCCGGCTGGACAGTGATAAGAAGGTATTATGCATATTTCTGAAGGTATTCTTTCCGCGCCGGTTTTAGGGGCCGGGATGGTGCTGGCCATTGCCGGCACTGCCGTGGGCTTGAAAAAACTTAAAGAAGATAAAATTCCCCAGGCTGCTATTTTGTCGGCCGCTTTTTTTGTGGCGTCCCTGATCCATGTGCCCATCGGGCCTTCCAGCGCCCATCTGATTCTCAACGGAATTCTTGGGCTGATGCTTGGCTGGGTCGCCTTTCCCTCCATTTTGATTGCGCTTCTGCTCCAGGGTGTACTGTTCCAGTTCGGCGGAATCACCACTTTAGGGGTTAACACGGTTATCATGGCCACGCCTGCTGTGGGCTGTTATTACCTGTTTTCAGGATTTGTCCATAAACCCGGCGCGGTATCCTATGCTGCCTCCTTTGCCTGCGGATTTTTAAGCGTTTTTTTCAGCAGCCTGCTTGTCGGGGCCGCCCTGATGTTTACCCAGGAAAATTTTCTATCGGTGGCCTGGGTCGTTGTTCTTGCCCATCTTCCGGTCATGATCATCGAGGGGCTTGTGGCGGTTTTCTGTGTCAGTTTTCTTAAAAAAGTGCAGCCCGAACTTCTTCCCCAATGGTCTGGGGCACAACAGCAGGTTCCATTGGACGGCAGAACGGAACTGGCGGAAAAGCAGGTATGATCTCCAGATTATAAATGCTTTTTATGTATGGTGAACAATAATGATGTATCGAAAATATGTTATAAAACTGTCCTGTCTGATGCTCTTTTTCATTCTTTCAGGCGGGAATGCCCTGGCGCATAAAGTTACGGTATTTGCATGGGTGGAAGGCGACACTGTTTTAGGGGAAAGTAAATTCAGCGGAGGCAAAAAGGCCCAGAACGCGGAAATTATCGTCCGGGACTTAAATGGAAAGGAACTTTTGCGCACACAGACCAATGAAAAGGGAGAATTTTCATTTCCGATCCCTGAAAAAACGGCCATGCGCATCGAACTCATTGCCGGAATGGGACACAAGGCCGAGTGGACCATTCCCCTTGAAGATTTTGGAGAAACTATTGCAGCCGCAAGCGCCCGGGATGAAGGAACACCCGCGCCAGAACCTGCGGCAAAGCCGGATTCCGGACAGGCTGTACAGGCAGCCGCGTCCATTGATCCGGCCCAGTTAGAATCCATTGTTGAAAAGGCCGTGACAAAGGCGTTAAATAAAAAAATCACACCATTGACAAAAATGGTGGCGGATTTGGAGCAGAAAGGCCCGTCCATGAATGAAATTCTTGGGGGCATCGGATACATATTCGGCCTGATGGGGGTGGCCATGTATTTTTCATCCCGCAAGAAGAAATCATGATAAAAACATTCCATGATTGAAGAGATCTTTGCTTGCGGCCATTCATTTATTCACAAAACTGATCCCAGGTGCAGGGTGGCCGCAGCCACCCTGCTGTGTTTTGTAATCGCCCTTGGCCGGAAAATGCCCATGCTCTGGGCAGGCCTGGGACTTTCAGTGATTCTGGTGCTATGGGCCCGCCTGAACCTTGCCGAGGTACTCAAGCGCCTGGTGTTCATCTGGGGCTTTCTGGTATTTTTCTGGGCCATTCTGCCCCTTACCTATGACGGGGATGTGGTTTACAGAATAGGAAAACTTGGGATCACCCGGCAGGGCATTGACCTGTGTACGGCAATCAGCATTAAATCCAATGCCATCCTGCTGGTGTCCATGGCCCTGATTACCACCATGGATTTGGGCACCCTGGGTTATACTTTGAATTTTTTCAAAATCCCTGGAAAGTTTGTGCATCTGCTATTGTTAACCTACCGGTATATTTTTGTTATCGAACAGGAGTACCGGCGCCTGGTCCGGGCCGCAAAACTGCGCAGTTTCCGCCCCCGGAACAATATGCACACCTACCGGACCTATGCCTATCTTTGCGGCATGCTGTTTGTCCGGGCATCGGCCAGGGCCCAAAGGGTTTACAATGCCATGAAATGCAGGGGGTTTTCAGGCAGATTTATCTGTCTGCATGAATTTGCCCTTTCCCCTGCAGACATAATCTGGACGCTGGCGGCCCTGGCCGCTGCCGCCTGCCTGGTTTTTATGGAGATTTTCCTGTGACAACACCCCCTGCCATCCTGCGCCTTGAAAACATCAGTTTCAGCTACCCGGGCCAGGGCCGGGTGTTAAACAATCTGAACCTTGAGATCAGCAAAGGGGACCGCATCGGTTTAGTGGGGCCCAACGGCAGCGGGAAAACCACCCTGTTTCATATCGTCATGGGCCTGCTCACCCCGTCTTCCGGTACCATTGAATTTTTCGGAAAACCTGTCAAAACCCAAAAAGATTTCAGACAAGTTTACAAAAAAGTGGGCCTGTTGTTCCAGGATGCCGATGACCAGCTGTTCAGCCCCACGGTTCTCGAAGATGTGGCCTTTGGGCCGCTTAACCTAGGCAAATCTAAACCCGAGGCCCGGGATATTGCCCAAAACACCCTGGAACGTTTAGGCATCGCCCACTTTGAAAACAGGGTCACCCATAAACTGTCCGGCGGGGAAAAGCGTCTGGTGGCCCTGGCCACGGTGCTTTCCATGGAGCCGGAACTGCTGCTTCTGGACGAACCCAGCACAGGCCTTGATGAAAAAACAAAAGCCATTCTGGTTGAGGTATTGAACCGCCTTGAACTTTCCTATATCCTTATTTCCCATGAAAGTGATTTCATGTCACAGATTGCCAATGCCATGTTTATGATGGAAAACGGGCAGTTGCAAAAAGATGTTCATATCCACCAGTATATCCATAAACATCCCAACCCCGGGCAGCGCCATTGATTCGTTCGTATTCACCGTCATAGATCGTGTTCATCCATAGTTGCCACAATATTGCAGAACAAAAAAATGAAAATTATTGCATGAATGCTCATGCCAGACTATATCCGCATCGGTAGAGCCGTATCCTGGCTCCATGTTCTGCTGATCCTGGTTATTCTGATCCAGGTGGTGCTGCGCTATCTGTTTGCCTTCAGCTGGGTGGCGTTAGAGGAGCTGCAGTGGCATCTGTATGCCGTGGGGATCATGGCTGGTCTATCCTATGCACTGACCTGTGATACCCATGTGCGCCTGGACCTGTTCCATGGCAGATTTCGTAAAAAGACCCGGGCCTGGATTGATATCATCGGCCTGATCGTACTGGTGCTGCCCTGGTGCTATGTGATCATATGGCACGGCTTTGATTTTGTGGCAGCCTCCTGGCGGGTCAGGGAAGCATCTGCCTCTCCCACAGGACTTGGCTGCTACTATATTATAAAATCTGTGATTCCCGTAAGTTTTAGTTTACTGACCCTGGCTGCCCTGGCCCGTATTTTTAAACAGATTCTGGTGATTTCCGGAAAAGATGGTGCCCCATGACCCATGAAGACATCCTGGTCATTGCCATGATGACCACCTTTATCGGGCTGCTGTTCACCGGTTTTCCGATTGCACTGATTCTGGGCGGGGTATCCATTCTTTTTGCCGGCATCGGCTATGTCTCGGACCTTTACTTTGATACCATGACCGGCCTGGATTTCATGTCCATCGGCATGGAGGTCAACCGGATATTTGCCATCATGAATAACTGGATCATGGTGGCTTTGCCCATGTTCATCTTCATGGGCCTGATGCTGGATCGGTCCGGCATTGCCGAAAATATGATGCAAAGTATCCAGGTCCTTTTCGGCCGGGTCAGGGGCGGGCTTGCCATTACTGTGACGCTCATCGGCATTATCCTGGCTGCCAGCACCGGGATCATCGGGGCATCGGTGGTCGGTCCTTTTAGGACTTTTATCCATGCCTGTAATGCTCAACCAGGGATATTCCAAATCCCTGGCCTGCGGCACCATCTGCGGGGCCGGCACATTTCTAGGCTCCATCTCGTTCGGCATGGCCACGCCAACGGAAGCCAGCGGCATCGGGGCTCTTATCGGGGTCGGACCAAGACAACTATCTGCAATGCTTGACTAAGATTCCCTAAATAGGGTCTTTTTCACGCTTAAAACCCCCTTTTTGCCACCAAAATCATCACGCAAACGGGAAAACATCGATTCACCCAAAGGAAACACATTTTGCTATAGAACTTTACCCGTGGTTTCACCATCCCCTTCTACCCACCCGACAGGAGCAAACCGCAAACCTGGAGCCCCCTCTTGAAAATCTCAACCATTCTCGACCAGATCGACGCCGGTTTCATTGCCCTGCCTGAGTTTCAGCGGGGCTACGTCTGGAATCGGGATCAGGTTTGGGCTTTGATGACCTCATTGCACAAGCGGCATCCTGTGGGGAGTTTGCTTGTGTGGGCCACGCAGTCGAACACCCGGGCGCACTGGATTCCCAATGGATACCCCGGGATGAAACCCTCTGGGATAGAGACAATTACCTGGATTTTCTCAAAGAACGTCGCAAACTCCTGGCAGATGCGGCAAATGCTTTCATCAGCACACTCCTCCCCTCCCCCGCTTTTTCGGCGTGCAGTTCGCCATGCAAAGAATCACCGCCCCTCTCATCGACACCCCAAGCCCCCGGCGGAATTGTATCGCAGGAAGAAGAGGCCGCTCTGGTCGCACTCAATACCTGGATGCTCGAACATGGTTTCCCTGCCGGAACATTCAACCACGAAGTGATCGATCAGAACACCGGACAACCCGTAGTCATCCTGGACCTGGCCTGGCCTGATGGGATTCAACAGGGATTCAGTCAGCCGGTCGCTGTATTGCTGGATGAAGAGAATGCAACGCTGAAATTGGCGAATGACTATGGGTTCAGGTATTTTACCGGGGTTGGGGAGTTTAGGGAGTATGTTGGAAGAGCGTAACTGTTCAGGTGAATTTTCAAGAAAGTGATATCGGATTATACCGAAAATATGTACTGGCGATCTGGGATCGATAGAAAAGAGTATCAGCAATATACCGACTTCACTGACGAATCTCCCATTTTTTCTGGTTCAGGGAGGGGTTGAGGAAAGGTTTTTGACTGGCGGAAGATATGCAGTTTGTGCAAAAGTTGCACTCTTTGGTTGACGATGAGAAATAGTTGCACTAAATATGGTTATCATGGGGACGTTATGGCCCGGATCAAAAAGTTCAGCAATACCGATATCAGGATCAATGCCGACGATCATAATCCTCCCCACTTTCATATTCTCGGTCCCGGCTTTCAGGTTGCTGTTGACCTTGCAACCATGGAAATTTCTGCCGGAAAGGCCCGCTCCAAAGACATTCGAGAAGCCATGGAATGGGCCATGGAAAACATCGATTTTCTGAAGAGCGAATGGAAACGACTCACTGCCAGGTAAAGGAAGTGCACCATGCCCAAAAGAAAAAATCCCCCGGTCATTCACTCTGTGGAGGCCCTTTCCCCCTATATGCTGCGTCTCACGTGGAAAAACGGCGTTGAAGCCGATGTGGATGTATCCGAGGTGATCACCACGTATCAGATTTATGAACCTCTTCGCGCGGACAACGAATTATGGGCCAAGGTCCGGGTTGCAAGCTGGGGGTGGTATGTTCAGTGGACCGAAGAGATCGACATGAGCGGGGAAACGATCTGGAGATTGTATCAGGAACAAACAGGGGAGGTCATGCGGCAGGCGGATTTTTTTCTCTGGCGCAAAAACTTCCACCTCTCTCAGGAAAAAGCCGCCTACATACTCGGCATCAGCCGCAGAACAGTCATCAATTACGAAAAGGGAGAGCAGCCCATTCCGAAATATATCCGCCTTGCCTGCAAAGGTGCTGAGCAGGAAATGAATTCCTGAGTAATAGGGAGGGGTTCAATACGTGCGTGCCATGCGGCCTATTCACCACCTCGCAACCACATTTTCTCCCGCAAAAATACACCAGGTTTCAGTGTCAATGCGGAGATTTATAAAGATCATCGTGGGTCAGGAGGCGGAGCAATCGTATCGGGGATGTCCAATCCGGAGCTCCCCCGGGGAGGATGGATTCCGGTTCAAATGAGATGCGGTATTTTCGGTCAACCCGGGCGGACCATGCACTGGGATCGTTCACAATACGCTCGATATGCAATCCGGGGTGGGCGGGATTCTCTTTCAGCAGGGCCATGATTTTGGCCATTTTCTTACACAGGACGGGGTTATTCCGTATTTTTTCAAGATCCTTGACAAACTTTTTATTCGCTCTCAGCTCCGGCATGGTCCATGTCCTTTTCAAACCAAAGGGGTAAAGGTGCGGATTCAGCTTCCCGAGCTTGCTCGAGCTTTTCACGGCCAGAGGCGTTTACACGGATTTTTCTATATATTTCGACGGGGTAAAGAGCGATATTCCCTCCCGGCTCCAGAACGATCTCAAAGGGGGTTCCGGGCTCGGCTCCCAATTCTTTGCGGATGGATATGGGCAGATTGATACTGCCCCGCTTGTCCACGGTTACCAGCATGGCGTATTCTCCAGGTTGAAATTGATGGTGTCGTTGATATTGAAATAATGACAATATGACTTATTGTCAAAAACATAAAGGAAATGACCGATGATATGCCCCTACCCTACCCCCATCCCGCCCTCATGCATGAGAGCGGGATGGGGAACCCACTCGATGCCTGGAGCGAGAGGTTTGAACTGTACCGGAATACCGTTCTTCCAAGCAGGGAAAGGTTCAAAAGGATAACAACAACATCACGATTTAATTGACGAATAAGCCCCCCTCCCTAGTTCAGGGAGGGGTTGGGGGAGGGTTTCCACCAAGCCCACAATCCGGATCATCTCATTGACAAGAGAGAATTCCCGGATAACAAAATACCGGACAAAGAAGCACCATGATCGCCAACACCGGAATGATCGCAATTGGTGGATACCGGCAATCATGCATGCAAAACAGAGGAGACACCATGCATTCGGAAACGATCGCTCATGAAATCGATAAGTTGAGCATATCCCAGAAACTGCTCCTTACCCAAGACATATGGGATTCCATAGCCCGCGAGGGACACAAGGTGCCTATGCCTCAATGGCAAAAAGAGCAGCTGGAAAATAGATATGAGCTCTACAAGGAAGGGGATATGGAACTTCACGACTGGCAGCAGGTTCATGAAGAACTGAGAGCTCAGGGAAAATGAAGGTCGTCTATACAACCAAAGCAAAAAGAGATCTTCGTCTCGCATTTTTGTGATATGTGTTGCGTGCGGGATCTGTTCAATGATCGGGAAGATCTTGACATGGCATTTTCAGCGACCTATTAAAAGACCTAAAAAAAGATCTTTAAAAAGGAGATTGCCATGCCTTCCCGTATCCTGGCTGAATCCGTTGCAAGTGTTTCCGAACTCAAGAAAAATCCTATGGCCACAGTAGCCGCAGGCGAGGGGTTTCCTGTAGCCGTTCTCAACAGAAACGAACCGGTTTTCTACTGCATCCCTTCAAAAACATTTGAAAATATTATGGAACGGCTGGACGACCTTGAGCTGGCTGCGGTGGTCAATGAACGGAAAGATCAACCTGAGGTCGAGGTCAGCTGGGATGACCTTTAAACTCAGATTCAAGAAACAGGCTAAAAAGGAGTGGGATCGGCTCGACCCTGTTGTACGAGAGATGTTCGTCAAAAAACTCAAGGAACGAAGGGATCATCCCCGCGTGGAGTCGTCCCGCCTTCACGGAATGAAGCACTGCTACAAGATCAAACTCCGATCCGCCGGATACCATCTGGTTTACGAAGTCCGGGATCAGGAAATCGTCATCGTGGTCATAGCTGTTGGGAAACGAGAAAAGAACCAGGCATATCTCCATGCCCGGCAGAGATCGTGACCCGCGTGCGCCCTCTTCACTCCACGCTGCGTTGCATCACTCCGGCTCCCTGAGCCTGGTGCCCTGTTGCTTCCTACTCTCCGGCCGCCGATTTCTCGACAGGCGGCTGTGGTGTTTCTTCTTCTTTCCCCCGCTCCTGCTCAAATTCATAGCGCACCCCGCGCAAGAGACTGACGCACAACAGCAGCATGATTCCGGTAAAGGGAAGTGCTGCGGCAATGGCCATGCGCTGGAGTCCTTCCAGCCCGCCGGAAAAAAGCAGGATGGCCGCGGTTGTGGAAACCGTCACCCCCCAGATGATTTTTTTGCCGGCCGGCGGTTTCTCCTGCCCCCCCGAGGTCATCATGGCCAGGACAAAGGTGGCCGAATCGGCCGAGGTGACGAAGAATACGACCAGAAGCACAACCGTCAGAATGGTCAATACCCCGGTCAGAGGATAATAGGCGTAGAGTTTGAAAAGTCCGGTCGAGACATCCTGGGCCACTGTGGCTGCGATATCGGCTCCCTGGTGAAGTTCCAGGTGAAAGGCCGCTCCTCCGAAAACGGAAAACCAGAGAAAGGTTAAAAGCGTGGGTACCATGAGCGAACCGGTCACAAATTCCCGAATGGTTCGTCCCCTGGAGATACTGGCGACAAAAAGCCCGACAAACGGGGACCAGGATATCCACCAGGCCCAGTAGAACAGGGTCCAATCCTGGGTCCATTCGCTCCCCCTGAAGGGATTGGTGGACAGACTCATGGTGAACAGGGAGGAGGCATAATCGGCAAGGGTGCTGATGAACACGTTCACGGAAAAATTGGTCGGGCCGACCACGAGCATGAATGCAAGGATCAGAATGGCCAGCATCACATTGGCCTTGCTCAGGATCTGAATGCCCCGGTCGAGACCGGTCATGCTGGAGATCATGAACAAAACGGTGATCATACCAATGATCACCAGGGTACTCGTGAAAGTTGCCGTAAACGGGAGCACCGAGGCCAGACCGCTGTTGATCTGCATGGCCCCGAGCCCGAGGGAGGTGACGATACCGAAAACCGTGGCAAACACGGCCAGGGTGTCGATAAAGAATCCGGCGATCCCGTAAATCCTGTTTCCGAGCAACGGATAGAAACAGCTGGAAATGAGCGGTGGCATCCCGCGTCTGAAGGAAAAATAGGCGATGGCCAGGCTCATGACGATATAGATGGCCCAGGGATGGATGCCCCAGTGAAAAAAGCTGTACCGCATGGCGAATTTGGCCGCCTCGGGAGATTCCGGCTGAATATAGGGCGGCGGGCTTAAATAATGACTCAGCGGTTCGGCAACCCCCCAGAAAATGAGTCCGATACCCATTCCAGCAGCAAAGAGCATGCTGAACCATCCAAAATAGGAAAACCTGGGTTTTTCATGGTCCTCTCCAAGCTTGATATCACCGTATTTGCTCAATGCGATATACAGACTGAAAACCAGAAAAAGAAAGGCGGAAACCAGGTACGCCCAGCCGAAATTCCTGATGATGGCCTTATGCAGACTAACGGTCCATCGATCCAGGAATTCAGGGGAAACCACGCCCACACAAACCAGGACCATGACAATGAACAAGGACGCGACAAAAACGATATGTTTCTTTATCTTCAAAGGGCTCATGAGGGATTCACCACAGAATGATCCGGTTCGGAAAGCGCACAGATTGCCGGGATGATAAACACGCTGCACGGCGCTTTATGGGGCAGGTTTTCCGCTGTGGAACCGATAATCCGACTCATGGCGTCCTGACGCTCAGACTTGCCCACAACAATGAGGTCGACATTGTTCGACCGGGCGTGTCGGATGATTTCCTTGCGGACAAAACCGATTGTATCGATGAGTTCGATTTTCTCGTAGGCATGTTCGCATTCCCTGCCCAGTCTTTCCAGATTGCATCGCACACTCTCTATGCGTTTTTCTTCTGTCACGGGATCGGGCGCCCTGCTCCCCACATGGAGGAGATACAAGGTGTGGGCCCTGAATCGTTCATTGATCAGATAGGGCATGGCCGCCCCGTCGGTGAATTTGAAATCCGTGGCATAGAGCACACTTCCAAGTTCCTTTACCGGACGAAAGAGTTTGTGATTGTGCACGAGAACAGGAAGTGTGCTCAAACGCAAAATGTCCGAATCGATGCTTCCCAGCAATGCCTGGGCAAGCAGGGGTTTGGGCATCCAGTAGATGGCCACGTAATCCACTTCCAGCTTTCCGGCCAGGTCCATGAACGCGGACGCTGCATGGCCGATTTTGATGTGCGCCTGTGCCGTGAACCCTTGCGCCTCGATCTCGCTGCGCAGGTTTTCCAGACGTGTCTCGACCTGTTCCTGGTCACGAAAGTTGGTCTTGGTTCTGATATGAACGAGATGGATTTGTTGTGTTCCATACTGGTGCAGCAGCGAAACCATTTCGAGAAGTTTTTTCTCGGGTTCCTCGAGGCTGATCTTCAGGGCGACTGTATTGAGCATGGCAGGAGGGGTAAAAGGTTGGCCAAAGGGTTCGGGCCTGCCTACCTGAGCCGAACAGGGGCGTCAACAGATTCCGTACCATACACAAATTCCTCTCCCCGGATCCCGGGAAGAGGAATTTGTGTATATGTATGTGCATACGAGGTAAGTTTCATCAGTCATATCTGATGAGGGAATAGGCAGGTCATGGTTTTCGTTGGTGCATTTCCCAGCTCTCGACCTCCCCTTCCTCGACCTCCTCCCATCCGGAAAACATGGCCGCGATATGGGCGGTCAGGGTGTGGCCGGTGGTGGTCATGTAGATGTGGACAATGACAAAGGCCAAAATGGCAAATCCGCACAGGACGTGGATGATTGCCAGGACACCCAGATCCAGGAATCCATCGATTCCCCAAGCCGTCCATTCGTTGTAGTAATAATAGAGAAATCCCGTGACCATCTGCAGACTGAGGAGCACGGCCGTCAATCCGAGATAGGTCAGCCGCTGCAGGGGATTGTGCTTGGCTCCTTTGCTTTTTTGCACCGGATGGGACTGACCCTTGAAGATGCCGGACGAATAATAGCGCATCACCTCGAAGAGTTTTTTGGTCGTGGGCACATACTGCCGCCATTCTCCGGTGGTAAATACCCAGAAGACAAAAAACACAAACAGGATGATCCAGGTGATCCCGAAGAGGTTGTGCAGGGAGACCGCCTTTTCAAACCCCAGCAGATCAAAGGTTCCATGGACCTCGAAACCGGTCAAGAGGAGCATGAAGATGAAAATGGCCTGCACCCAGTGCCAGAATCGTTCGAACCGTGTATACAGATAGATTTTTTTCATGGGCTTTTGACTCATCTATTCCTCCTTCTTCCGCAGCCGGAAGGAAAAAATCCGGGCCAGGGCGTGAATGGTCACACCGATGAGCGATGCCGCAACCAGGGTCCATCCACCCATGTCCAGGGCCGTGACTCTGTCCCTTCCGGGCATGTAAAAGCCGGTCAGATTGTCCAGCCGCCCGTTACGGGTATGGCATTCCGCACAGGCCACGCTGTCGGATTTGGGGGCGACCATGTGGCTGATCGGGAAGGCGTACACACTGTCCAGAAAACCGTATTCACCGCTGTATGGCAATCCCACATATTCCATGCCCGCGGTGATGGCCTTGTTCCAATCGTATTTCTGCCAATATGCGTCAGACCCCTTCTTGCCGAAGAGTTTGGGGATGACCACGTTGTTGTTGATCGCATCGTAGGCTGTCTTGCCGTGATGCACCTTGAAGGGGAAGATGCGCGCATTCTCCATGTCCTTGTTCCCCATGGGCCAGGTCAGCCGCACAACACCCGAGGGATCCACGGTCTCTTCGGCGCTTCGGATCTGCATGGCCCCGTTGTACCAGTGGTATTCGGGAATGACCTCCTTTTCCCAGACAAAGGTCCCTTTTTTGGTGTCGTAGATATTCTTGTTGTAAGGTCCCTTGACCGTATAAGGCTTGCCGTCCTTCATCTTTCCGGCCGAGGTCCAGTCCCAGACCATCTTGGTGGGATTGACCCGGGCGAACGCCGGAATGTGGCAGGACTGACAGGCCACCTTGTCCGTATGGTCGTTGGGCTTGGTCCCTTTTTTGTGGGGAGTGGTCGAATGACAGGATTCGCACATGATTTTGGCGCTCAGATCATCCTCGATGAGACTCTTGCGATGCTTGGCCGCAGGGGTGGAATAGACCCGGCCGGCGATTTTATGCAGCTCGGTGGAGTGGCATCGGGTACAGGTAAAATTCTGCCCGTCCACGCCCATGTGCACATCCAGCTTCTTGTTGGGTTTGAACAGTGAAGAATCCAGGTCCCCGTGTTTGACCGCGTCTCCTCCACCGCCGTAAAAATGGCAGACACCGCAATTGGCCCGTGACGGGCGGGCTTACCGATTGGGCAACCTTGTTCCAGTCAGGGGGCAGAAACATCTTTTTACCGAATTTCGTGGGGGTTTGGGCGGGATGTCCCGCGCCCGAAGGAAATTTTTCATAGGTTCCGGTCTGCTCATGACAGACCAGGCAATCCACCAGGGTGGGGTCACTGAAATCGAAATTCTTGTCTTTCCAGCCGTATCCCGCATGACATGAGGTGCAACGAGCCTCGTTGCTGTTGATGTTGATTCAGAAGTTGTTGAGGGTGATACCCGCCTTGCCTGTCTTGCCGCTGTCGTCACTGGGATCCTTCCAGGTCCAATGAATGGTCTTATGAAATTGGAGGGCCGCCTCTGTGTGACATTTCAGACAGGCCTCAGTCACTTCAGGACCCGAGGTAAAAGGCTGCTGGAGCTGTTTGAACTTGGCATGATCCGCCGTGATCCAGAGTTTTTCGTCTTCCATGATCGTCTGCTTGGCCAGGGTGCGTCCCGGGGCATCGGGTTCCTCGGCCGCCCAGGCCGTGCAGGCAAGGCACCAGAACAACAAAAGCGGCACGGGCAAAGCTTTTACAACGAACAGATACCGGCGATATTCGTGCATATCGTCCTCCCTTCCGTTTGTAGGGTGAGTGTACAATGGTTCATGCTATCCTGAAGATTGAAAAACTCACCACGAGATTGACGGATCATAATAGGAAATCATGAGTTTCATCAAGAGGATTTGTGGAAAATAGTCATGTTCTGCGGCATAAATGTGCCTGCCCTTGGTTCGAGTCAGTTTTTTCCAGAAACAATCTGAAAATGTTTAGAGTGTATCGATTTTTTTAAAAGTTGATTCCTGCTTCCTTTTACAGGATGGGCGCAGCCAGGGCCGCTACACGTACTGCAATCCGGAAAAGAAAATTTCGATCGACATAATCCTCAACCCGGACCTGTTTGCATCGGGTGAGGTCATCTTCAAGCATGGCCACGACCTGGTCGATAAACGGCCGGCTGAAATTGAGAAGCATCATCTCGAAATTGAGCCGAAAGGAACGATTGTCCATATTGGCCGTGCCCACGGCAGCAAAGGCCGAGTCAACCAGAACAACCTTTTGATGCATGAACCCCTCCTGATACCGATAGAGCCGTATGCCCAGGGGGAGAATCTCTTCGTATTTATCGTGAGAAGCCAGATACACGGCCAGATGGTCAGCCTTCTGGGGCAGGAGAATGCGTACGTCAACGTTGCGCAGGGCAGCCAGCTTGAGGGCGGCCAGAACCCGCTGATCAGGCACGAAATAGGGGCTGGCGATCCAGATGCGCTTTTTGGCCTGATTGATGGCCTCGACAAAAAAAAGACCGCAGGTATCCACACTATCTGCAGGACCTGAAGCGATGATCAACCCCTTGTCCTTCCCCTGGTCAGCCTTGACCAGTTTCCAGCTCAGGTCATCGGGAACCACCCCTCGAGCCCAGAACCAGTCCTCCACAAAGGAAAACTGGATCGCCTTGACCAGGGGGCCCTCCACCCGAACATGGGTATCCCGCCAGGAGCCGAATTTGCAGTGGCGGGAAACATATTCATCACCCACATTGTGACCCCCGATCAGGGCCACCCTCCCATCCACTACAACGATCTTTCGGTGGTTGCGAAAGTTGATCTGAAATCGATTGGCTTTTCCCTTGGTCGTATGAAAGGACGAGACATGAACGCCGGCCTGTTTCAGTTCATCGGTATACTGTCTGGGCAATCCCTGACTGCCGATCTCGTCATATAAAAAACAGACCTGGATCCCCTGTCTGGCCTTGGCAATGAGAATATCCTTGAACCGTTGTCCCAGAGTGTCATCCTTGACGATATAAAATTGGACCAGAAGATAGGTAGTGGCCTTCTCCATGTCGGCAAACATGGTTGCAAAGGTTATTTCTCCATTGATAAGCAGATCACAGGTGTTGTGCTGCATGACCGGCATATCCGACAATCGGACCAGAACTTTGTATTTTTCGGAAATTGTCTCGTCAAAGAATGCCTCCTCCCTGGCCTGGGAAGCCACCCGCTCGACCACATGATGGACAGCCCTGTTCTTGGAGGTTCGAAGACGGACATATCCGTTGAATTTGTTTCGTCCGAAAACACCATACAACGGAAGACTCACCCAGGGAAACGTGACCAGTGAGATGGCCCAGGCAATGGCCCCCTGTGACGTACGCGTCCGCATGACAGCATGAACGGCCGTGAGAATGCCCAAGACTTCCACAAAGGTGACCAGCCAGGCAAACAGGGTAAGGATATCTTTTTCGAACATATTTTGATCTCCGATGGAACCTATCTTCCGAACCAGCGCAGTCGCAGCCCGTTGGTGACCACCGAGACCGAACTCATGGCCATGGCCGCGCCCGCGATCATCGGGCTCAGGGTGGGACCGCCAAAGACATGAAAGAGCCCTGCGGCAAAGGGGATGCCCACGACATTATAGGCAAAGGCCCAGAAAAGGTTTTCCCGGATGTTGCGCATGGTCGCCCTGCTGAGTTCCAATGCGGTAAGCACACCGGACAATCCTTCGCGCATGAGCACGATATCCCCTGATTCAACCGCCACATCGATGCCCGATCCCATGGCCATACCAAGATCCGCCCCGGCCAGGGCCGGGGCATCGTTGATCCCGTCCCCCACCATGGCCACGATCTTTCCCTGCTTTTTGAGCCGCTCGATTTCAGCAGCTTTTCTGTCCGGCAGAACCTGGGCAATAACCTCATCGATTCCGGCCTGTTGGGCAACGGCCCGGGCCGTGACCTCGTTGTCTCCGGTGAGCATGATCACTTTCAATCCCTTTTTGGACAATCGAGCGACCACTTCGGGTGTTTCCGGTCTCATTGTATCGGCAATGGCGATAACTCCCTTCAAATCGCTATCCACGGCGACCAGAACCGGAGTTTTTCCCTGATTGGCCATTTGTCCGGCAAGAGTTTCGGCCTGGTCCATCCCTGTAAGGCCAAGAGACCGCATATGGTCGAGATGACCGATGTAAACCTCGCGTCCCTGAACATCCCCCCGTACCCCTTTTCCCGGCAGAGCCTTGAAACCTGTTGTCTCCCGGACAGGGAGCCCCCGAGCCTGGGCCGTATTGACGACCGCCCGGGCCAGAGGATGTTCGGAGGCGTTCTCCAGGGATGCGGCCAGGGAAAGGAGCTCGTTTTCGTCCATTGTTTCGTCCACACGACGAATATCGGTCACGCTCGGCTCGCCCATGGTCAGGGTGCCTGTCTTGTCGAAAACGATGGTCTGGATTTTTTCGGCCATCTGCAGGGCCTCCCCGCTCTTGATAAGTACCCCGAGCTGGGCGCCCCGCCCCGTTCCGACCATGATGGAGATGGGCGTGGCCAATCCCATGGCGCAGGGGCAGGCAATGACCATGACCGCGACAAAGATGCGCAACGAGAAGGTAAAGGGCTCGTGGCCCAGGAAATACCAGGCGAGTCCGGCAGCCAGGGCAATGAGCATGACCGCTGGAACGAACCAGAAGCTGATCCGGTCGGCAAGACTGGCAATGGGGGCCTTGGAACCCTGGGCCTCCTGGACCAGCCGGATGATTCGGGCGAGCATGGAATCCTGTCCCACCCGGGTTGCCCTGATGGTCAGGGAACCAGTGGCGTTCAGGGTCCCGCCGACAACCTTGTCTCCGACGTGTTTGGAAACAGGCATGGATTCACCCGTGAGCATGGATTCGTCCACGCTGGAATCGCCCGCGCTCACCTCTCCATCGGCCGGGATGCGCGAACCCGGTTTGACCAGGAGCAGGTCACCGGGTTCGATTTCCTGAGTGGCAATGGTAACATGCTCCTCACCGTCCCGGGTATGTTGAATACGTACGGCCTTGTCCGGAGTGAGCTTGATCAGCGATCCAATGGCCTCGGAGGTCCGTAGTTTGGACCGGGCCTCGAAATACTTGCCCAGAGAGATCAGGGCGATAAGCATGGCCGCGGATTCAAAATACAGATCCATGGCCTTTTGCACCGGAGAAATTCCCAGAAAAATTTCTATCAGATTCCAGGTGGAATAGAGCACCGCTGCCCCGGTGCCCATGGCCACCAGGGAATCCATATTCGGTGCCCCCCTGAAAAAAGCCGGGATACCGCTGGTATAAAAACGCCGTCCAGCCCAGAGAACCGGAAGCAGAAGCAGGGCCTGGGCCAAGGCAAAGGTAGCTGGTGCGTGCATGGGATCGAGAAACGCGGGCAAGGGAATGCCCATCATGTGGCCCATGGAGATGAGGATGATCGGCAGGGCAAACCCGAAGGCTGGAATGAGATCCCTGCGCATCATTGCCAGCCGGGCGAAATTCTTTTCCTGACGCTCCTTGTACATGGTGGCCGCTGCCGTTTCCACGCTGCTGGAGAATCCGAGTTCTTCAATGGCCTCCCTGATATCCCGGACCTTCACCCGGTCCGGATCAAAGACAAAACTGCCCGACTCCGTGGCCAGATTGACCCGGGCCTCGCTGATCCCTTCCATGGCCCCGAGCATCCGTTCAATCCGGGCCGAACAGGCGGCGCAATGCATACCCTGGATGGACAGGGACAATCTGGAGAATTCGGATTTTTTTTCATCGTGACGGGGATGAGACGACGATTCGGTCATGGCAGCTCCTTGATTACCGGCGGATAGCGAGTGATCACATCAACCAAGTGCATTTTTTTTGCGGACTACAGATTGTCCAAGAGAGTGTACGGTCTGCCTTGATGATGAGCAAGACCGGGACATGTCTGCCTTTGCGTCCGGATCATCTCTTCCAGCCTGGTCATGGACAATTCCATGCGATGATCTTATTGAATTGAATTACTGTTGCAAAACAACCCAGACCACAAAATCGACCCGGCCTCATGTAACATGTCAGATTTTTTCATCACTGTCTTGGGCTGGATATCAACATCATGCATAAGGAACACATTTTGATCCTGGATTTCAACCCCATTTCCCTGAACGAGCAGGCTGACTACGGACATTTTTTGAAACAAACCCCTCAGATCACCTCTGATTACAGCTTTATCAATCTCTGGGGCTGGCAGGAAGAGTATGATCTGTCATGGGCTTTTACCCCGGATGCGGTGTTTATCCGGCAATCCCGACCGGTTTCCTGTCTCTGGGCTCCCCTGGGAAACTGGGAGAGTATGGACTGGCAGGCCTATGGGACGGCCCTTTCCGAATATCCGGCAATGATCAGGGTTCCAGAACAGCTCAAGGATATCCTGGTCAACCGCTGGTCCGGCCTGCATGTTGACGAGGCCCGGGGGCAATGGGATTATCTCTATTCTATCCCGGAGCTCATAGAACTTGCAGGTCGCAAATATCACAAGAAAAAAAATCTGGTGAATCAATTTATCCGCAAACATGACTACAGATACGTCGCCCTGACCGCCGCGGAAATCGAAATGGCTCTGACCCTGCAAACTGAATGGTTTCTATGGAAAAATGCGGAATCCGACTCCACACTGGACAAGGAAAACCGGGCCATCGTCAAGGTCATGCGCGACTGGGACCAACTTGAGAATATTTTAGGTGCCGGCATCGTGGCCGATGATAAAATGGTCGCCTATACCATTGCCGAACACGCCCCCAACGATCAGATGATCATCCATTTTGAAAAGGGGTGTCCCAATTACAAGGGCATCTACCAGGCCATGAACCAGCTTTTTCTCAAAAACACCTGTTGCGATATGGCTGTTGTCAACCGGGAACAGGACCTCGATGACCCCGGTCTCCGCAAGGCCAAGGAGTCCTATCATCCCATCGATTTCATGAAAAAATATGAGCTGCGCGGGTTCACGCTGTAAGTCAGATATGGTACGGGTTTCGAGGTTCATAATCCGGATCCCGGATAGGCAGGGTCTCGATTCATGTATCGATTCGACCGGGATTTTCTGCGCACTGCGCACTGTGAGCTGTGCGCAGTGCTTCGCACCAAGTATTTTCTTTATTCTCTAGAGAGGTGTCCATGCGCTTTCTTGTCATTCTGATCATCCTGCTGCTTATAGCCATTTTTTTGAAGCCTTCGAAGTTCAAGAAATTTTTTCTTATCTATACCCTGATCATCGGCAGCATCGGATTGCTTGTCTATGAGGGAAATCGATATCTGGACACCAGAACATCATCCGAGATTCAGCCCTCGCAGGTCGGGCTTGAAAATTTCCGGATGGATACGACCCTGCAGCTTTTTCTCAAGGGAAAAATCGTCAACAATGCCGACAAGGGCACGATCAAGGAGCTGACACTGCGATTGACCGTGTATGACGCTTCGAAAACAACCAATGGAACTGATCCTGGGGTTTTCGGTGTGCAGGAATTCACGGTCGTTACCCGGATAGGCCCGGATGAGCATAAGGAAATTATCCAGAAGGTCTCCATTCCCGGGCTGAATCTCGCCCAAATCCCCGAGTGGGATCTCGAAGTGGTGTCCGTAAAAACAGCATTTTTGTGACCCCATCCGTCTCTTTTGTATGCACGGCCGATCTGTTCTCATCCAACTGCCAGCCTCGAGAACACGTTTGCCTTTCCTCTTCGTGATATTGGAGTTTTCACGCAAGGCAAATTTGTTCTTGTCCAAGTACCTGGAATAGAGTGGCCGGTTTGCCCCATTCCGGGCGGTTTGACTGTCTGACCGAGCCAGGCATCGTTCATCAAGCCGTTGCCGGACTTTTTGCCGAAAAACCATGATCTTATGGAGCAACGGCTTGATGGTACGAGGCCCGCGAGGGAGTTTCAAAGCGCCCGGAATGGGGCAAGCCGGCCATCAGAACAAATCAGCCCTGAGTTTTCACGTTATGTCTCTTGCTGTTATTTCCGACATTCACGCCAACCTCGAGGCGTTTGAAGCGGTTCTCCAGGACATCGATGGTCGTGGCATTGCCCGGATCGTCTGTCTGGGCGATCTGATCGGTTATGGTCCCAATCCCGAAGAGGTTGTCCGTATGATCCGGGATAGGGCCATCCCCACGGTGGCGGGAAATCATGAAATGGGGGTGCTGCACGACAGATCCCTGTCCTGGTTCAATCCCAAGACCCGGACCAATGTTCTGCGCATGCGGGAAATGATTTCAGGGGAATCCAGGACGTTTCTGGCCACCCTGCCCCGGAGTCTGGTCATGAACAACGCGCTGTTCGTGCACGGGTTTCCTCCGCAATCCCCCTTTGTGTATCTGTACCAGATCCAGGGGAAGACCCTTGCCAAACGGCTGTCCAACTTGTCCGTGCCCATCGCCTTTGTCGGTCATACCCATGAGCTCGTGCTCCATGGATTGGTCGATGGAGAGGTCGAGTCCCGTATCCTCAAGCAGGGAACCATTTCATTGGACTGGGACAAATGCATCGTCAATGTGGGCAGTGTGGGCCAACCCCGGGACGGAGACCAAAGCGCCAAGTATGTCATCTGGGATACCGGGGCAAAAACCCTCGAGGTCTGCTTTGTTCCCTATGATGCCCAAAAAACAGCCGACAAGATCAATGATCTCGGGCTGCCTGAATATTACGGAGAACGACTTCTGGGGTGATAGTACAAAAAATACGTGCGGAAGGTGACCGGATATACGCCCCCAGCCCTTTCCGGCAGAGTCGGAAAGAAAAATCCTTTCCTCTGCGTCACTGCGCCTCTGCGCCAAAATGCCGTTCATCTTTTGCCTTTTTACCATGAAATATATCGGAAACTACCAAATCATCGGCCTCTTGGGCCGTGGCGGCATGGGCAAGGTCTATAAGGTATTACGACCCGAACTCGGCAAGATCATGGCCCTCAAACTGCTGGAACCCAATGACCTGCTCGAAGATCTCATGGGCAGCGAGGAAGTCGAACGTCAATTCGTCGATGAGGCCAGAATCATGGGTCATCTCTCCCATCCGAACATTGCCTCGGTCTGGGACATGGGTCGTGATCACCGGGGGCGACTCTTCATGGTCATGGAGTACTACTGTCAGAACCTGGGAACCATTATCGGTGAAACCTACCAGGTGGAAGACCCCAGTCGTGCGCTGGGACCGTCCCGGGTTTTCAGATACGCCCGCGACCTGCTCGATGCCCTGGATCGTCTTCATCATGCCGGAATCATTCACAGGGACATCAAACCCTTCAACATGATGATCACCGGTCAGGACAGGATCAAGCTCATTGACTTCGGACTTTCAAAATTGAGAGGCGAAAATCAGCATAACGCTCCCTCCAACCTGAAAATCGGGTCCCCGTATTACACGGCCCCCGAACAGGAGGACGATCCCCGCACGGCCGATCACCGCTCAGACATCTATTCCGCAGGCATGGTCATCTATCGGATGCTCACGGGACAACTGCTCATGGACTATACGGACCGGCATGTAGACGGTCTTTTGCTGGGCACAAAATGGGATGCGTTTTTCACCCGATGCCTGAATCATGACCCGGTTAAACGATTTGCGAGCATTGCGGCCATGAAAACCGCCTTGGAAACATTGCGTCTGGACTGGGAAGAACGTCAGGAAAATATATGTCGGCTGCTTCCCGAAACCGAATCAACGCACCAGGCAGATGATTATGGAAAACTTCGCTCCTTCCCGATTCGAACCGGACCGGTATCCGGAGACAAGGCGTTTGAGGTGGATCATCTTGCCCGTCCACTCCACCATGTGGTCAATCATTTCGATTCCCTCTCCCATGGGTGGAAGGACCAGGCGACCGGACTCGTGTGGTCCAACTCCCCTTCTCCCTTTCCCTTGAGTTGGGATGAGGCGGGAACCTATCTCGACCAACTCAATGAAGATCGACCTGCTTCAGAAAGTCCGTGGCGACTTCCTACCGTGGATGAATTGATCACCCTGATCCAGCCAAAAACAACTCCCGAAGACCTGTGCACCCCTGCGATTTTTGATACAGACAGAAAATGGTTTTGGAGTGCGGACACACGTACCTTTACGGCGGCCTGGTTCGTGGATCTGGAAAACGGCTATGTTGCCAGCCAGGACAGAACCTGCCTTTTTCATGTCTTGCCGGTATGTTCGTAAACAAAGCATTAAAGACACAAACACACAGCATCCCCAACGATTCAAAGTCCTCCCTGTCACAGAGAGGACTTTTTTTTGCTCTTCGCCCAGACCCTGCCGGACATTTGAAACGCCCACCAGGACGGATGGATATCCTGATGGGCGATGGAAAAGGTTTCCCGTAATGGAGGAGGGAGGCGCGTGCGGGGTTACCGCGAGGGAAACCTGAGGGTAAACGTTGTTCCAGCCCCCTGCTGGCTGCTGACTTCCATGGTTCCACCCATGTTTTCCACCAGGCCGAAACATACGGATAACCCCAGACCGGTTCCTTTGCCCACAGGCTTGGTGGTGAAGAAAGGAGAAAATATTTTTTTCTGATTCTCCGGACTGATTCCCCCGCCGTTGTCCTGAACCCGGATCTCCACAAGTCCTTCCGGAGTATGAAGGCCGGTTATGGCGAGCCTTCCCCCTTCACTTCCATGGCGTTCGACAATGGCATAGATAGCATTGTTGAAAAGATTGATCAGCACCTGCTGAATATGTCCAGGGTCCGCGTAGATGTTCAGGGAAGGTTCAGGTAAATCGCTGGCCAGTTCGATCCCGTTTACCACGGCCTTTTTTTCGATCATGGAAACGACTTCCGGGATAAACGTATTCAGATCGATATCCTTGTATTCGGGCTTGCCCTGACGCCCGAAACTCAGGATCGAACGGGTTATCTTGGCGCATCGTCCTATCTGCTTCTTGATCTGGACCAGGGAATTCTCGAGTTCCCTGCTGTCTTCGCCTACCGCGAGGTCCCCCTTTTTCTTCATGTCCTCCAGAATCAGTTCCATATAGGCATGATCGCTTTTCATGACCTGCAGGGGGTTGTTGATTTCATGGGCGAAACCAGCGGCCATTTCTCCCAATTCAGCCAGCCGGGTGGCTCTGACGAGCTGGTCCTGCAGGGACTCCTTTTCCTTGTCGGTAACGCGAAGCTGCTTTTCGATCCGTCCACTCAGGAGAAAGGCCAGAAAAACCATGCCCATACCGCTGACAATCGCAATGACCAAGGTCAGCCATGCTGCCCGGTTGAATGCGGCAAAGGCGTCATCCTTGTCCTGCCTGACCACGAGCAACCATTTGTGGGGGATGATCCAGGTCGTTGCGTAGAGAGAGGTCATCCCTCGTCGGTCTTCCTTGACGTAGGTTCTGATTTCCCCGGGTTTATCCGGATATTCCAGATCCTCGCCGTCCTGTTCGAGAAATCCACCGCCCGACCTGCGCTGCGTCTGAAACACTCCGTCCTTGTTGACGATATATGCTTCACCGGTCATTCCGATGCGGATCTTTTCCACAAATTCGCTGAACCGGTAGGTGTCGATGGTCGCCCGGATGACCCAGGGGTGCCCCTGGTAGGTTCCAGACAGGGCAATGACAAAATGGGGAATGTTCCGAAACCCCAGAAACACATCGCTCAGATAACTGCCCTTGGCCATGACCTCCTTGAACCAGTTGGCATCCTTGTACATTTTGCCTCTCAATTTGTACGGGCCCACATAGGCCACATGGACTCCCTGGGAATTGAATATGCCCAGGTCCACAAAGGTCGGTGATTCCTTTTGCAGGTGCTCGAACACTACCGCCAGAGTCTCGGGATGTTGCAGTTCGCCAAAGTTGTGTTCGGCCAGCAAAAAGTTCAGATCCGCCCTGCGCTCTTTGAGAAAAGAGGTGACCATGTCCCGATGGTCACGGACGATCCGCTGCATGGAAGCCACAGTGTTGTCCTTGATGGACGTGGAAAAATAATAATACCCGACCCCGATGATGAGCAAAAAGGGGATCACCGGAACGAGGATCATCCCGCTTAGGATCTGCTTGCGCAGTGTCGTGTAGTATCGTTCTTCCATTGTCGTGTGACGTCCTTGGGGTTAGTATCTTACTCGTGAAAGTCTGCCATAAAAAACAAGAAAATTCTCTAACCGCTTGAACCTAAAACTTAAAACTGCGGCTTGGCCGCATTAGACCATGAATTGCCGTAGAAAAACCAGCACCGGACTCATGGATGCCAGCATGACCAGCAGGATGACCACCCCCAGAACAATGGAGGTTATGGCCTGGATCCATTTGAAGGAGCACCATTTCACCAGCCCCACCGCCACCAGACTGAACCGCCAGGTTTCGGTGAAGATTTCCGTGGTCGGCAGCCAGGAGACCATCATGGTCACGCCGGTGGCATAGATGTATATGATGGCGAGGTGCCTGTACGAAGCCAGCCTTCCGAAAAAAAGTCCCATGATCATGAAGGTGAATGCGGCCAGGACAAAAGGCATGCCCAATGCGTTGATGGCCAGGGTGAGGGCCTGGAACAAAGAATGGTCGGAAAAATAGACATAACGCAGACTGACCCAGAACAACCCGGAAATGGCCAGAAAAACCATGGGTTTTTTATAGCCCATCTCCGTGTCCAGATCGGTGAAAAAAATGCGCGGGGACGTGAGCAGGGTGAGGATGGTCTGAAAATAGGTCTGCCTGGGTGGTCCGGCTTCAGCAGTCCGCTGTTCCATTTCCCGGGTGGATAGTGTTTCTGTGGTCATGGTTGCTCCCTGGTGCGAGAAAAATGTGCCATTGGATTATTTGGCCAGATACGTGATGACCTTTTCCCAGAGCCCCCATCCCAGCATGATCAGGGTCATGATGAACAAGAGGGTCCGTTCGAAGTTCTTGGTAAAATAGGTCACACTGCCCTTCTGGACGACCTGCTTTTTGGAGTGTTCGTTCATGGTGTCCTTCCTTGGTTGGTGTTCCTGAATCAGGAGGGTGAACCGTGTCGTCCTCGGATCTTTATGGAGACAGGGCTCGACCTCGTGGTTCAGAACTGTCCTCTGCGGGGGGACGAATCCCCCCGCATCGGGACAGGCTGTCATGGTCTGCTAATAGCCGGGCAATCCCGGAAATCCCATGATACCCCAGAGTATGGCAGTGCACAGCAAAATGACGATATTGGCCACAAACCACATGGGGATACCCACACGGAGATAGTCCTTGGGCTCCAGGTAGCCACTGGCGTAGACAATGGCATTGGGAGGCGTGCCGATGATCAGACAATAGGCAAAGGACGACGCCACAGCGGTACTCATGGCCATGAAGGGCAGGAAGGTCGTGCCCGGATGGACCAGACCGGCCATGTTCAGGGTGATCGGACCAACAGCCGCGGCAGCGGGACCATCGGCCATGAGGTTGGTCAGAATGGCGGTCAGACCGTTGGCCGTGGCCATGAGGGGAAGACCCTCGGACATGCCGAAGGGAGCCAGAAAGTCGATGACCGAACTGGCCATCCAGTAGGCGGCACCTGTCTTGTCCAGGGTTCTGCCGAAGATGATCGCCCCGGCATAGAGCCATACAACACCCCAGTCGACCTTTTGCTGATAGTCGCGCCAATTGACGACCCCGGCCATGATATAGGCCACGGCACCGGCCACCGCGATGACACCGATTCCCAGACGCACGGGATAAATACCCATGTTGTAGAAGGCCTTTTCCGTGAACCATCCGAAAACCATGACCAGGAAGATGATAATAGCCCAGATCTGATGTCTGTTCCAGCTGCCCATCTTGCCGATTTCCTTTTCAAGATGCTGCATGGCCGGCTTGAGAGACTTGATCCGGGGCTTGAAACGCCAGTTGACCATGAACCAGGTGATGGGAATCATGACAAACAGGAAGGGGAAACAATAGGTGACCCATTGGAAGTACCCGATGTCGAACCCGAACATATCGTTCAAATAGGTCATCATGATGACGTTACGGGCACCACCGGATGGAGCACCCGGGCCGCCGATATTACAGGCCATGGCAATGGCAATCATGAGCAGCTTTGCCAATTCCTTGTCCTCGGGCACTTCCTCGGTCAGGCTGTTCTGATAGAGGAGCATGCCAATGGGCAGGAACATGGCCGCCAGGGCATGGTCGGAAATAAAGGCTGCCAGCGGCGTGATGATCAGGAAGAAGATCAGGGTGATCCATCTGACATCGGGCACAGCCAGCTTCTTGAACATCATCATGCACACGCGCTTGTCCACGCCCGTTTTGACGAAGGCTGTCGCAAACATCAAACTACCCATGATAAACCAGCATGCGTCCGACCAGTACAACATGGCCACATCCTGTCTGGAAATCACGTTGCTAAAGACCAGAATCAGTCCGATGCAAAAGGCAACCGCCGGGAGCGGAATACACTCGGTGACAAAACAGAGGACAACGAAAACCATCATGGCAATGGAAACCTTGATGGCCCAGGTTCCCTTATCCGCGGCCTGCCTGTCCTTTTCCGACAATGTGGTGTAGTCCAGAACCTCTGTCCGGTACGTATAGGCCTTTTCCATGACTGCCCGGAATTGCTGATCATCCAGGTTGGTCTCGATGAATGCATGGGCCTTCTTGAAATTGCTGTCACTGCATGCCAGCTTGTACTTCTTGCACCACTTGGCATCCCTTTTCATGAAACGGTCCTTGCTCAGGGCGCCCATCCGCATGTTCTGTTCCATGATTTTGGCAGTGAGCAACTGCCACTGCTCCACATCGGAACTGTTTTGCTGAAACAATTCTTCGGTCAACAGATTAACAACGGCTTTGGGACCAACATTGTACTGGGTCCCGACCTTGACCATACTGTTGGGTGTCGGCAGAACAAGTACGACGAAAAAGAGTACCACTGGAATGATGAAAATCTTCCAGTCCACATACTTGTCGTATCCTGTGGGCTTATTCTTTTCCTGTGTCATATTTACCTCTACGTGGTTTTCAAATGGGTAAGGGGAGAGACTCTTTTGGTTCGTTTGGTCATGAGGCTAGAATGATCTTTGAAATTTCGTAGAAGAGTTCCTGCTCGCGGATGATGCCGACAATCCGTCCATCCTCCTTGACGACCACACGCCTGCGCGCTTCCGAATACATTGTTTCAGCCACTTCCATGAGGTTGGCATCACCGGCAACTTCAGGAGGACACTGTCTCATCACGTCGCGGATCTTTCTGTCCTTGAGCTTTTTGACCTGAGTGGAAAAAAGTCCGGTCCAGAACATGGTGGAATACTGCATTGATTCTGCCATGGACGGTTTGGGAGCCGAAAGATACTCGGGACGGATGGCTTCGAGAATCTTTTGCATGGTCAGAACGCCAACCACCCGGTCGCCTTCAAAAACGACGATGGCCCGATGTCCGCTTTCCATGATCTTGTCTGTGGACAAGAATTTTTCATAGGCGGTCTTGAGCTTCTCGATTCCTTCCTTGAGCGTACTGTCAGACTGTACAAACGTATAATCCTTGATGGGAATCATGACCTCGGCAGCTGTTTTTTCCCTGGGAATGCGTGTGTGGACAAAGGCATATGCATCGTTAATTTTTGCTGACAGGAGATCGATGTCACAGGGTTTGTTCAAATAATCAAAAGCCCCCTTGACCAGAGATTCCCGGGCCGAATCCTCTCCCCCATGACCAGTCAGCATGATCACCTGAATGTCAGCGTCGATTTCCTTGATCCTGGGAAGTACCTCTTCTCCACTCAGCCCCGGCATCTTGATGTCCAGAACAACCACATCGTGGGTGTTTTTTTTCAAAATATCCAAGGCTTCCTCCCCGCTCCCGGCAATGGCCACCTCGTATCCTTTTCGTCCCAGGATCTTGGAGGTTGTCGAGCGGAACCGCTCTTCATCATCAACCATCAATACCTTGATTTTCTTCGCCATTATTTACCTCCTTTTTGCTCAACACGTTGTAATACTACTTGTTTTTTCAGATATCATATCTCACGGGCCATGATCAGATTCCAGGTGACGACCACAGGCCTGAATCGCCTTGTCCAGCAGTTCGTGCAGATCCACGGGTTTGACCAGATAGCCTGCAGCCCCCAGCCGCATTCCATCGGCTGCAGACTCCATGGTGGCGTGACCTGTAAGCAGGATCACCTTGAGTTCGGGATAGTTGGCATGCATTCGTTCAAGGGTTTCGATCCCGCCGAGTCCAGGCATTTTCACATCCAGAATGACCACGTCCACGGGATGTTCAGCAAGAATTTCAAGGGCACGTGTTCCCCTGTCAGCTGTCAGGACGGTAATCCCCCTGCGCTGGAAAACCTTGGACGCGCTGACAAGAAAATGTTCTTCATCGTCCACGAGAAGAAGGCGCAATCCCTGTTCATCCCTGTTCACGGCTATCTCCCCTTCCGCGTTTTGATCCATGCCTGCCGAATTTTGTCTATGAGTTCGTCTATGGAAACAGGCTTCATTATATAATCGAAGGCTCCCAGGGTCATACCCCGTTCTCCCGAACGGATCGACGCATGCCCGGTGAGCATGATCACCTCGATTTGGGGATAGGTTTTTCTGATTTCCTCGAGAATTTCCAATCCATCCCGACCGGGCATCTTCACATCCAGGACAACCACATCGATGTCATGGTCGCGAAGATACTCCAGTCCCTTGTCTCCATCCGGCAGACCCGTGGCCTGAAGATTCCGTCTGTTCAATCGCTTGACCAGGGTCTCGAGAAGATCCGGTTCATCATCAACTATGAGTACTCGAATGGCATCCATGGAGCTATCCTTCCTGAACGGTCAAAGGGAGGGTTATGATGAACGACGCCCCTTTGCCGTTTTCATTTTCAAGGCGGAGCATACCGCCGAGTTTTTCAATGATGCTATAACTGATGGCCAGCCCGAGACCGGTTCCTTTGCCAACATTTTTGGTCGTGAAAAACGGGTCGAAGATCTTTTTTTCAATCTCTTTGGGAATACCGGGGCCGCTGTCATGGATGGATACCCGGATCTCCTTTTTACGCAGATCGGCCTGGGTGGTTATGGATATGTCCCCGCCTTTGCCGATGGCATCGATGGCGTTGTTCAGGATATTGAGGAAAACCTGTTGTAATTGCGAAGTATCGCTCAGGATGCGGGGGAGATTCTGCTGCATCTGGCTGGTGATGCTGATGTTTCTGTATTTGGCTTCATTCTCCAGAAAGGAAAGCGTCTGTTCGATAACCGCGTTCACGTCCACGGATTCGCGCAGGGGCTCCATCCTTCGGGCGAATCCGAGAAGCCGATGCACGACCTTTTTGGCCCGCTCCACGTGAATCTCGATTTTATCCACGGCATCCTTGAATTCCTGAAAATTTTCACTTTTTCTGACATCCTCCTCGTCCAGAAGATCGTGAATCCAGCCGGCCTTTTCCTTGATAACGGCCAGGGGATTGTTGACCTCATGGGCAACACCAGCGGCCATTTTCCCCAACGCGGCCATTTTGCTCGACTGCATCAGGCTTTCGTCGAGCATGGCCTTTTCCTCTTCCGCACGCATGAGCTGACGGATCATGAGCCGTGAGAGGAGCAAGGTGCCGGTGAAAATAATCAATATGCCCATGATTCCGGTGGCAATGACGTAATGTTGGGTTCGAAACAGGGGGGTGAGTTCTTCTTTGGGATCCTCACGGACAATAAGGAGCCAGTCCTTGCGTTCGAGCCATTGAAGACCAAAAAGATCGTCTCCTGTATGGGACGATGGTTGGATGATCCGTGGACCGGAAAAACGAGAGGGAGTCCCCAAAACAGTCTTCAGGGATGAGGTCTGCCCGAACCGGGGGGTGGTCTGAAATTGCATGTCTGCGTTGACCAGATAGGCATCACCACGAGTGCCCTGCTGGATGGATCGCACCAGGGATTCAAAAACCCCGGAATCAATGGTCGCCCTGAGTATCCAATTGGTTTCCCCCTCGCGGCGCAGGACAGCGATGATAAAATGGGGAAATTTGCGAAAACCCAAATAAACATCGCTTACGTAAACCCCCCTGGCCAGGACTTCGTGAAACCATTTTTCGTTCTTGTAATTGACCCCCTGCAGATTGTAGGGACCGCAATAGGCAACGTGATTCCCCTGGCCATCGATGACCCCCAGATCGATGAACGATTCCGATCCCTGCCGGATGATCCTCAATATGTTTTCGAGATGATCGGTTTGACTGACTGCGGTATAGGATTGCGTGCCGGCTATGATCCTGAGCTGAGCGACCCGCTCATTCAAAAAAAGATCCAGGGCATTGGCCTTGTTCGTTACCAGGGTGGACAGGCTCTCCGTGATCTTGGTCGTATAGGTCCCACTGAACTGATAATAGATGGTAACGCCGAGAAGGAGTAAGGGGATGACCGAGAACCCAATGGTGAGCCCTGTAATCTTGGCCCCAAGTTTTCTGAATTGGTTGTTTTCCATGATCGGGTGATGATCCTGTGCAGCGTGCATCGGTTTTGTGAAAATCGGAACAATTCGGATCGTATTGAGCAACCAGCATGCCAATGAGGTGCAGGAAGAGGCACGACACCCTCAAGAGGGTGGAAACTATTTTCATCCTGTTGAAATGCATGATTTTTTCAAACGGCAGGAGATGCTGCAGCACTGTAGAAAGGGCATGACAAAAAGGGCTGAAACCGAGCAGATGGTGCAAAGGATATGTCGCCCAGGATGAGCAGCGCCGAAGGGATCAAGGGCTGGACCTCAGGCATGACAGGAGATAGTGCCTGAAAAGGGGAGAACGAGGGTGTAAAAAACATCCTGAACACACCGATCCAGGGCTTTTACAGACTGTAAAAATAGCTGACAGAAAAAGCGAGGTCCCTGGTTCGACTCAGCGGGAACACGACCACCAGGGACCGGGCTGGACGATCGTTTTCTCATCCCTCCAACCAGGTTGGTTTGTGCGGCACAAAATTGGAAAAGAGAGACATTTGTTATCCATCCATCACCTCCACCGCCACTTCATTACCCCGGACAATCGCCATGCACCCACTGAACAAATTGAAGCAGCGTATAACCGCCCTTTTTGCCGGAAAATCACAGGCCCCCCCTGATCTGCTTGACGAGGAATCCCATACCCATGTCTTCAAAGCCCGTTATCATGCCTTCAGACAATTGCTCGCGGCCAACAACCGGACCCTGGATCTGATGACGGACATGGAAGAGGCCCTGCAGGGGAACCGTCCCTTTGGCATGTCTTTTATCAGGTCGCGTTGTACGGCCATTTCGACCAATGTCTACAGGATCATTCACAATCTTTGTGAACTCAATCCTACTGATTACCAGGGGCTGAAAATCGTCTTCAAAAAGATACAGCACAACGTTTCAGAATCTTTGACAGGTGCAGATCCTGTTGTCGGAGATCGGCTCATCCTGGACTTCGAAGCGGTCACCAAGGAATCGGCTGATCAGGTCGGAAGCAAGATGGCCAATCTCGGTGAACTCAAGAATCACCTGGGATTGCGGGTTCCCGACGGATTTGTGGTCACTACCCGTGGCTATCACCTGTTCATGAACCACCAGGGATTGCAGGACCGGGTCAATTGCCTCATCCAGGCCACTCCCCTCGAACCAGTGGAAGACACGGCCATTCAGGAAGATGAGGCAGCCAACGCCTGTGAGATCGAGGTCAAGGGATCGAATTTCTTCGAGATCTGCGCCCAGATCCAGGGACTCATTGCCAAGGCCCCTCTTCCCGAAGAATTGGAAAATGCTATTCTCGAGAGCTATGACCGTCTGTGTGAAAAAACCGGTGGGGTTCAAAAGGTTTCCCTGCGTTCCAGTGCCCTGGGCGAGGATATGGCCGATACTTCCTTTGCCGGACAATACCGATCCGAGCTCAATGTGGAACGGGAAAACGTCATCCAGGCGTACAAGGATATCGTGGCCAGCAAATACTCGCACAGGGCACTGACATATCGCTACAATCGCGGCATTCGAGATGAGGATGTTCCCATGTGCGTGGGATGCATGGTCATGGTTCCGGCACGGACGGGCGGGGTCATGTATACGAGAAATCCCCTGGATATCAGAGATACGAATGTCTTCATCAATTCAGTCTGGGGACTGGCGAAATCCGTTGTCGACGGATCCGTGGCAACGGATCAATTCGTGGTGAGCAAGGCCCCCCCCTACCAGGTGATTCACAAGGAAATCCGCTCACAATTCCAACAATTGTCCTGTGATGAAGGCGAAGGTCTCTGTCGTGAGGATCTCGATGGGGACATCTGCGACCTGCCTTCGGTTTCCGATGCACAGGGAAGCGAACTGGGCCGACTGGCTGAGATCATTGAATCCCATTACGGTCAGCCCCAGGATGTGGAATGGTCCATCGATACGAATGGGTTGATTTTTCTGCTCCAAAGCCGTCCTCTCAGACAGCATGAATCTTCTGGTGCGGATTCAGCCTCCTCACGGGTTTTGCCCGGAGTCAAACCTCTATTTACCGGAGGGACCACTGCCAGCACCGGGGTCTGCAGCGGCAAGGTGTTCATCGTTCAAAAGGACGTAGATATCCTGCTCTTTCCGCGAGATGCCATACTCGTCTCTTCTCGATCGCTTCCCAAATGGGCCTCTGTACTGGGCAAGGCGCAGGGGGTGATCACGGAACACGGCAGTGTGGCCGGTCATCTGGCCAATGTGGCCCGGGAGTTCGACGTGCCTGCCCTTTTCGGTGTTCGGAATGCCACGACCATTTTGAAAAACGAGCAGGAGATAACTCTGGATGCCGACACCCGGACCGTTTATCCCGGACGAATTGAAGCGCTTCTCAAGGATAGCAAACCCCATAAAAATCTGATGCAGGGAAGCCCGGTCTACAATACCCTCAAAAATGTCTCCCGACACATTCTCCCCCTGAATCTTCTCGATCCGGATTCTCTTGATTTCAAACCGTTATCCTGCCGAACATACCACGATATCACCCGGTTCGCCCATGAAAAATCCGTTCAGGAGATGTTTGATTTCGGCACAACCAATCTGTTTTCTCCCCGGTCGAGCAAACAGCTCAAGGCGAACGTGCCCATGCAATGGTGGATCATCAATCTGGATGACGGGTTCAATCAGGAAGTTCACGGCAAATATGTCAACCTGGAGAACATCGCCTCCATCCCCATGCTTTCCATCTGGAAGGGCTGCGTGGCCATACCCTGGGAAGGACCGCCCAGTCTGGACGGCAAGGGATTCATGAACGTAATGATGCAATCGGCTACCAATCCCCATCTCAATCCGGCCGTTGCCTCGGATTTCACCAACAGGAACTATTTTATGATCTCAAAGCATTTCTGTAACCTGCAGTCTCGCTTTGGCTATCATTTTACCAGTATCGAGGCATTGGTCGGCGAGCGGGTTCAAGAGAACTATCTGCGGTTCCAGTTCAAGGGAGGGGCAGCCGATTACCAAAGAAAGGTCAGGCGGGCCGAATTCATCGGTGACATTCTGGAACGCTACGATTTCGAGACCAGGGTCCGCGAGGACGCCATGTTCGCCCGGATGGACAATTATGAGCAGTCTTTTCTGGAGACCCGATTGGTCATCCTCGGGTATCTGCTCATGCACACCCGGCAATTGGACATGATCATGTCCAACGACAGCGTGGTTGAACATTATCGAAAAAAGATCATCCGGGATATTGAAAAGGTGCTCGCGATGTATGGTGACGAGGAAGGATGAAAAAAAAGAGACACGATCACAAGTATCGTAGAGGCGGATCCTGTGTCCTTGATCTCGACATATTGTGACCGGATCGGCGGAGAATAGAAGTGCGCAGGAAAATTTCCTGTGCAAAAAGGAAGGAGGAGAGTCTTTCTGGACACCGGCAATCCGATGACCTAGAGGTGTTTATGCGTTTGACACTCGAGTTGGACGGATACTCCTTTAGAACTCATAAACGGTATGGGAATCAATCATGCAGCAAAATAAAGATCTCGGACAGGCCGTCATGCGCGGTCTTCTTTTAGGGGGCTCCATCGGTCTCATTGCGGGATGGTTCGGCATGCATCCCCTGCGTGCTCTTTTGACCGGCTTTCTGTGCGGCATTCTGGCCGGCATAACCAAATATCGTTTGGATACCAGGAAAAAATAGTTTTCAACGATCACTTTCAAAAACTCCACATTCCGTATGGTGTGCCCGTTTCCTGTTTCCACCGGTTAATGATGAATTAAAGACCGTTTCTTGCCATTGTCCCTTTCAAGGGCTATGTGGAAACAGTACGCATGGATTGATTATGTGGGTTTCCTGTTCAGGTCATTACCCCTGAATCCACGTCCATACTCCTCGAGCTCTGCACATGACTGATACAATGAAACCAGCCAGTATTTCCCATAACGACTTCTGTCTTTGGGAAACTGAAGACTTTGAATTTCGTATCGGACTTCTCGGATCGGGTGCCGGGTTCACGACCATCCTGGACCTCATCGCTGCCAGGGAATACCAGGATTATCTCCCGCCTCTTCGGCTCGTAGCCATTACCCTTCCAGGCGACAGCGATCTTTCCACAAAACGATCCTATCTCCAGGGCCTTGATGTCCCCTTGTTCACGTCCTGGGAAACCATGTTGGAGAAGCACCCGGAGATCAATCTGCTTGTGGATGTTTCCGGATTCAGTTTCAACCCCTCCCACATTCGCAAAACCCTCCCCGACCATGTTTCCTTTCTGGACCATGACACGTCCATTTTTTTCTGTGGACTGCACAATATGTTTCAGACGGCTTCTCACTGCAAGGTCGATCTGGACCGACGCAAGATTCTGCTGGATGCAATCATCGGCAACATCAGAGAAGATATCCTGCTTCTGGACAAGGATTACCGGATCATGGATCTCAATGCCAATGTTTCCAATAGGATCGGAAAAAGCAAGGAAGAGGTTCTCGGCAAGCACTGCTGGGACGCGCAGGCGTTACCCGGGGGAAAACTTTTTTGCAGCCAGCGGGATCAGCAATGTCCGGTGGCAACGACTCTTTTCACCAAAAAGAAAGCAGAGGCACTGATAACTCGGGTCAGCGATGACGGCCATTTGCTCTATTACCGGGTCTATTCCTATCCGGTATTCAATACGCACGGTGAATTGGCACAGGTCCTGGTCATGCGCAGGAACATCACCTCGCGAACCCATAAGGAAAAACAGGCTCTGGAAAAGGAAAAGCTTTCCATCATGACCTCCATGTCCATGTATCTGGCTCATGAGATCCGCAATCCCTTATGTGTCATCGGAGGATTCACCAAATCACTGCTCAAATCTCCCCATCTTTCTGAAAAGGAGCGGGCCAAAATACAGATCATTGATGAAGAAACCACCAAACTCGATACCGTTCTCCAGAACATCCTCAATTTCACCCGGCGGGATGAAAAAGAATTCGGAGAGATCGACATCAACGAAGTGGTCAAGGAAACCCTCGAACTTATCGAGATTGGATACAATGATCGCGGGCACAGGTTTCACGTCCAACTCACCGAAGGAATTCCCAAGCTCAAAGGGAAAATGGACATTCTCAAGCAATGTGTTCTGAACATTCTCAAAAATGCCATGGAAGCCACACCAGACGGTTCGGAAATAGACATTGCCACCGGCCTGGCCCGGGATAAGGTCTATGTGACCATCACGGATACCGGGATCGGCATGACCGAAGATGAAATCGAAGCGGCTTTCAGCCCATTTCACACCACAAAATCAAAAGGCTATGGGCTGGGCCTCCCCATGATCCGAAAGGCTGTGGAGGAATTTGAGGGAACCATTGACCTGCAAAGCCAGAAAGGTGTGGGAACAACCGTGACCCTGGCTTTTTCACCGATTCTGAATCTGGTTGACGAAATCCCCTCCATCCTTTCCTTTTGAGTGTGACTTCCGCGCAACTCTCACCCTCCTGACCGCAGCCAGTGATCAGGATCTCCTCCCGTTAGTATCTTACTCGTGAAAGTCTGCCATAAAAAACAAGAAAATTCTCTAACCGTTTGAACTTAAAACCTAAAACCTAAAACTTAAAACTGCGGCTGGGCCGCATTAGTATCTTACTCGTGAAAGTCTGCCATAAAAAACAAAAATCCTTACAGCGCACTTCCAGCCACCAAGGGTGGTCGTGCGCGTTGCCCGATATTTATAAAGTAAAAGATGAACAATTAAGAAAACTAAAACTGTAAGTAAAAAATTAACTTTTTAAAAAAACCAGCAGAAAACCGGTCAGCGCGCCGAAAAAAATGCGTACGCACTTGGCAACGTACCAGGATCACACCTTGAGCATGGAAAGGAAATAAATGTTTATTCAATAAATACAATAAAAAAGAGCCAGATAATCGACACGAACAAGGGTGATGATTGTGGTGGCATGAACCAGTGGAGGCGTATGGTTGATACACAGGCCGTCTCTTCAAAACCTTTATTCCGTGTATCGACGATAAACTTGATAAAAAATGTCGATTTGAAAAAACAAGTTAACTTGAAAAAGGTTAATTATACGTCACGGAGTTAACTTAACTACATACTGTTTTCCTGGAACAGGCGATTTCAGCATTGCTGCCGAACAGATGGTCTGAGATATCGATTCACTATCGTTGTCAATTGCGTCATGTGACCTTTTCTCCCCAAGAGGATAGCTGGTCCTTGATGGTGTTTTCTGCAGACAAACTTGAAGTGATAGGTGAATAAATAAACTTCAAGTAAACTATCGAGGTTGACACTAACCTCTTTGAATACCACCAGGTATCATCGGATCCCCTCGTTATACCCACCCAAGAGACTCCTTGAAATACCCGCCCGGCCAGGTGCCCTGTACTGCTCTCACCAGAGGTCTATCCCGGCGATACTCGAGCCCTTTGTTTCCAAGAAATACCCCGGATCGCACCCGCTCAAGGGGGTCGATCAAGAGGGGCTGTGCAGGATGCAGAACTCCACCTCAGGCTGTTTGAGACAGGTTCACAGCAATGCGGAACGTTCGCCTCCTTGGTTCCAATTTTTGAAATCTATCCGATGCACACCCTTGCACAATCTGCTGAATACCATGCACACGCAGGGCTGCGTTTCACTCGGTTGGACAAGGACACCCCTCCTTGGATGCGTCGCGACGTTTACTTGATTCATTGCGTTGACTTAACTTAATTCATTGTAATAATTTAAGTTAACAAGTCGCCAACGACTTAACCTTGACGCTTGTTAATCAAATAAACTTTATGGTTGATAAAGTTAATTCATTACGGTATGCACTCTTCATCATGGTGTGCACGAAGTGTTTTTGGACCGCCATTTCACCCCATCCCCTGGTAATTATGACAACCACATCTTTCCATCAGACCTGGCAGCGCATGCTTGGGGCCATCAATGCGCAAACCGATTCGGCTTTGGCCCAATTTCTCTCCATCACCCCTGCCGGCGTGAGCAGTGTAAAGAAAAAACAAAAAATCCCCTCCTCCTGGTTCGATAAAATCTGCCAGGAGACCGGGGTTTCCAAATCGTGGCTGGTCGGCTCTGAAACCGGCGGACAGACTGCTGCAACGTCTTCAGCCTCTTCTCACCCTGTCCAGAAGCCTTCTTCTCGCTCTGTACCCAAATCTTCTCCCAAGCCACAACCGCGTTCATTCAATGTCGCTGAAATCATTTCCCAGGCCATTGCGATCCTCGAGTCCGAGACCGACTATGCCCAATCGTTGGAGAATATCATCCACACCCTGCACCGGGCCATGCTGACCGAAAAACAGATGGCCGCCTTCAGCAGCGAGATGATGGAGGCCTTTGCCGCCTTTCAAAAGCGCCAGGACCACGAGTGAAGCACTCTTAAAGCCGGCTTCCCCTCCCCTGCTCCTCTCTCTTTTTCGCACTTCAGCATGCATGATGTGCGAACTCAAACCTCATGTAATGCTTACACTTTGAACCGCGTCGATCCATCCACTCCTGACTGGCATATTTGCATCTATTCAGCAGGAAGGACGGATGAGCCACCCATAAAAACACTTCAGATCTTCGGATCACCCCGGCACTGCTTACTATTCATTTGTCATTAACGATTTACATTCTCCACCGGTTTGTCTATGGCTGATTAGGTTTTTTCCAAGCCGCCCATGGAATCATCTTACAACAATCAGCGGAAAGGATCATGTCACCCATACCTTCTCAGTCAATGAGCTTGCGTAAGACGCCTCCCATCACTGACTCAGAGTTTCACGCCCTTCGGGATTTTATCTACAAGCTGACCGGGATAGATGTTCCGGAACGTCGAAAATATCTCTTGGAAACCCGCCTCGGAGCGAGGCTGAAGACACTGGGTTTGAAGAATTTCGGCGAGTATTACAACTACAAGTCGTCACCTGAGCGAAAAAAAGAGCTTGATTTTTTATTTGAAAAAATCACCACCAACGAAACCAGCTTTTTTCGTGACATCAAGCAGCTCGGTGTGTTCAAGACCTTCGTACTCAAACATGTTCTTGATGCGCAGGCCAAATCCAATAACAAGCAACTCAATCTCTGGTGCGCGGGATGCTCCTCGGGAGAAGAACCCTACACCCTGGCCATTATGCTCCACGAGATTCTGAAGATGTCCATCATTGGCTGGAAGATCAATATCTTTGCCAATGATCTCTCCCCTGCCATGATCACCAAGGCCAAGCGCGGTGTCTACAACGATTATTCCCTGCGCAATACCCCCAAGGAAATCATTGCCAAGTATTTCATGCCCCAGCCAGAGGGATTCAAGGTCCACCCCAAGGTGCAGAAACTGGTCACCTTCCATGTACTCAATCTGAACGATTCTCTGGCCATCAAGCGTATTCAGAAGTCACACATTGTTTTTTGTCGCAATGTGATCATTTATTTTGACGACGATATGAAGCGCAAGGTTGTCAATCATTTCTACGATAACCTTTTGCCGGAAGGATATCTGGTCATCGGACATTCAGAAAGTCTTCACAAATATGCTCGTTTTTTCATTCCCCAGGCCAAACCCGGGGGTATCATGTATCAAAAAGCAAAATAACTCCCCAATTGCTAAGCTCGAAACGGAGGGAAGTTGTGCATAAGATCTGTACAGAGCATCTTCTGCCTGAAATGGTGCTGGCCAAAGATGTTCCTGGAGCCGACGGCAGCACCCTGTTCGCCCGAGGACGCTCGTTAAGCGATGAAGATATAGACATTCTGCGAGATTTGGACTTTGGATACGTACACATAGAATCCATGGGCAAACTCAAGGATAATGACGATTTGCTACGTCGTTGTGACGATTATACGTATCAATTTTTCATGTATGTCAATCCTGAAAGCACCCTCTTCAATGAGCTCTATCGTCTCTGTTTGGCGAAGGTTCTCTCCAAAGCCACTGTAGATTGGAATCTTCCCTGTGGAAAAGATCTGCGTGCGACCGACGTGGAATTCATGCGCGATCTTTTTTTCAAGGGGGAAGGATCGCCCAGTGATATTGTCAGTCATGAAACCTCCCTGGTTTCATTCCCGGACATCTACTTCAAGATCAAAGAGGTTCTGGAAAGCAAGACATGTTCGGCATCGAATCTGGCGAAAATCGTATCCACCGATGTCGGATTGACCACAAAAATTTTGCGTTTGGTGAACAGTTCCTTTTATAATTTCTCTTCCAAGATCGATTCCATTGATCGGGCTATTTCCCTCGTGGGCAACAGGGAATTGAGCACCTTGGCACTTGGGGTTTCCGCGATCAATTTTTTCAAGGACATTCCACCGGAACTCATCGATATGCGTACCTTCTGGCGGCATTCTCTGAGTTGCGCCATTTTCAGCAAGCTGATCGCAGCACATATGGGCGTTGCCGCAGAGAGTTTCTTCACCGCCGGTCTGCTCCATGATGCAGGAAGATTGATCATCTTCAAAAACATGCCCTATGGTTCCGTGCAGGCCCTGTTGACGGCTCGCAGCGAGATGCTTCCCCTGGTTGAAGCGGAACGACAGGTTCTTGGATACGATCATACCCAGGTCGGCGATCTTCTTTTTCAGGAATGGAAGATGCCCGATTTTCTGCGTGACATCATTGCCAACCATCATTCACCGGCAAATGCCACCAATCCCAAAAACGCCGCTCTGGTTCAATTGGCCGACAATCTGGCCAATGCCATGACAATTCCCTCTGGATCGACATTTGTCCTGCCCGGAATGCTTGAAGATGACTGGAAGCAGCTTGGTTTGCAGGACAAGCACCTCCAGACGATTTGTCACGAGCATGATCAATGCATTGATCAGGTATTGGAAGCATTCCTTTGATTCAGTCAGGAGGAAACATATCTTACCGGAACGAATGATAAAACATGTCATCCTATAACGTCGACTTTATCAATCCACTGCTTGAAGCCGTGTTGAATGTGCTCTCGACCATGGCCAATGTCGAGGTTGAACCAGCAGCCCCGTTTCTCAACACCCAAAGAACAGCTGTTGGAGACATCACCGGTCAGATCTCTATCAACGGATTCGCCCAGGGGATCATCGCCCTGAGTCTGAGCGAATCCGTTATCTTAAAAATAGTCAATAACATGCTTTTTGAGAACTACACGGAAATCAACGATGAAATAGCCGATGCCGTCGGCGAGTTGACCAACATGATCTCCGGACAGGCTCGAAGCAGTCTTTCTGAAATGGGCATGTCCTTCCAGGCCTCCACCCCGTCGATCATCATCGGGAAGAATAAACCCATCGACCATATTCCCTCCGCCCCCATTCTGAGCATCCCCTTCACGTCTGATGACGGAGATCTTGTCGTGGAAATCAGCCTTGCTGATGCCGAATAGTCTGTTTTGTTCCTCATCGATGGACAACCACCGCTCCGCTCAAGATCGCTCACGAGCCATGTCTCGCCTTGTTCAAGGCAGTATCTGAAACTCCCCTGCAGTCTCTACCCTTCAGGATGAATCGGCCCAAACCGAGTGATCCAGGCATGAGAACACATTCGCCCCGCCAAATTCGGGTCAAGACTTGTGCCGAATCAGAAGATCTGCCATGGTCTTTGTATACGTTACTGACTCCTCTTCTTGCAAAGGACGTCTTTTATGAACCCGACTTCATACATTCTTGCCGCTGATATAGGCGGGACATCCAGCAGGTTCGGATGGTTCTTCATTGACAACGGCCGCCTTGAACGAATCAATCAACTCCATTTGCCGACTGCCGCGAACACATCTTTCCGGGAAATGCTCGAACAGGTCGATGCGGCAGGACCAGATGGTCAGGTTCGCATGGCGGTCTTTGCCGTTGCCGGAGCCATCGAGCAGGATGGATCGGTGCGTCCTCCCAATATATCCTGGAATATTCATCGGGATATGATCACCCCCTATTTTCCCCACCATACCCTTATCAATGATTTCCAGGCCCAGGCCTTTGGATGCCTGACAGATCTGGCCCGTCAGGCAATGACCATTCAGACGGGAACTCCCGAACCAGGCAAGGCTCTGGCTGTCATCGGAGCTGGTACGGGACTGGGACATTGCATGCTCGTACCTGATGGCCAGGGTGATCATGTTGCCGTGGCATCCGAGGCCGGTCATGCCGCCTTTCCCTTCTACCATGACCAGGAACTTGCTTATCAGGCCTTTCTTCATAAAGAAACCGGTTGCAGGTATCCGATCGGAGATATGATTGTCTCGGGGTCCGGACTGGTCAATCTCCATGCCTTTCTGACCGGAACCCGGCTCTCCCCTGCCGAGATTGCACAGGACTTTGACCGGTTTCCCGAAACCCTCACCTGGTTTGCCCGTTTCTACGCCAGGGCCTGCCGGCAGTATTGTCTCAATGTCCTGCCGACTCAAGGACTGTATATCAGTGGCGGTCTGGCAGCCAAGCATCCGAAAATAATCACCCATCCACCATTCATCGCTGAATTTGTGGACTCAAAAAATTACAGCTCCCTCCTGAAGAACATTCCGATATTTTTGAACCGAGATGAAGATATGGGACTTTGGGGCGCGGCCCAATACGGCCGCCAGCAGGTCAACACAGCACGTGTGCTGTGAAACATTTTTTTCAATCGGTACCCGGACATGGAAAAAATTTTCTTGTTTTTTATGGCAGACTTTCACGAGTAAGGTACTAATGCGGCCAAGCCGCAGTTTTAGGTTTTAGGTTTTAAGTTTTAGGTTCAAGCGGTTAGAGAATTTTCTTGTTTTTTATGGCAGACTTTCACGAGTAAGGTACTACCAAGATTACGGATCAAGTCGGGGATGACGATCAAAAAAGACCCGCGTCTTTTGGGCTGCTTTTGAATGGTTGCAAATTGCAAACGCTGATCAGTGGTCAAAACCACGTGATTACCGAGTACACGGAGGAAACACATGGCTTCTTTTGACTACGATATCGGCATCATCGGCGGGGGTCCTGCAGGGCTGACTATAGCGGCGGGGTGTGCCCGAAGCGGGGCCAAGACACTTCTCGTGGAGAGGGAACCCGAACTCGGCGGGGACTGTCTGCACTACGGGTCTGTGCCCAGCAAGACACTTATTCATGCAGCCCGAGTCTATCATCTCCTCGGACAAACCCGGTCCCTGGGACTTCCCAAAATGGATCTTCCTCCGGTGGAATTCAACCAGGTTTCCCGACGAATCAGGGAGGTCATCAGCCGGATCCAGCAACACGATTCCAGAGAACGGTTCTGCAAACTGGGAGCTGCCGTGCACACGGGAAGTGCGACCTTTGTGGACGAGCACCAGATAACCTTTGAGGATGGAACCCGCTTTTCAGCGGAAAAATGGGTCGTGGCGACCGGCTCGAGCCCTGCCATTCCACCCGTGCCCGGACTTGGCGATGTGGATGTTCTGACCAACCGGGATATCTTTTCCCTGGATCGCCTCCCCGCGTCCATGATTATTCTGGGGGGCGGATCTATTGCCGTGGAGATGGCCCAGGCCTTTGCCCGGCTTGGGACCCTGGTGACCATTATCCAGCGCAGTGGTCAGCTCCTTTCACGCGAGGATCCGGACATGGCATTGATCGTTCACCAACGTCTGGAACAGGAAGGGGTCATTGTGCGCACCGGGTTATCCATTGCCCGGGTGAGCGCAGAGGGGGAAATGATCAGGATCAAAGCCACGGACGGTCAGGGGAAGAATCTACTCTTTGAGGCAGAAAAAATCCTGGTGGCTCTTGGCAGAACACCCAACATCAAGAATCTCGGTCTGGACCAGGCAGGTGTGGACCACACCTCCATGGGAATCGTCGTGGATCAATGCTTGCAAACCAGCCAGGAGCATATCTATGCGGCCGGAGATGTTACCGGTCAATTTCTGTTTTCCCATGCGGCCGGATACGAAGGTGAGATCGTTGTCTCCAATGCGGTTTTTAATCTGTCCCGCACGGTCGATTATACCCTCATGCCCTGGTGCACGTACACGGATCCTGAACTGGCAGGCATCGGGTATACGGAAAAACAGGCCCGATACGAAGATATCAAATACAATGTCATCACTGAATCATTTGTCCATAACGATCGATCCCTGACCCAGAACCAGGAGACCGGTTTGCTCAAACTGATCCTGGACCACACGGAAAAGCCGCTTGGGGTGCAGATCGTCGGCCCGCATGCCGGAGAACTTTTGAACGAATGGGTGGCCCTTTTCACCGCAAACATGAACCTCTCGACCCTGGCAGCTGCGGTTCACCTCTACCCCACCTTGTCGGAAATCAACAAACAGGTTGCCGGTTCGTATCTCGCTCCCAAGAGTTTCCCTGAAACTACAAGTAAAGCATTAACTTTATCCTTTCCGTTCAAGGGGAGGACAGGTTCGCTACCGGATGAAGGACGGGGGGAATGATCGGAGGCGGGAAAAAAAATGCGCAGTACGCAGGGCGCAGAAAAGGCGAATGGAAGGTGAATGTCCGTTTGGTCGAACCTTGTGTTCGCCCAAACCGGAAGGAGCAGGAGGAAAAGAAAGGAGACAGGAGAATCCTCGACAATCAGGCCTCCGACCTCGGGGGCTCTGCCTTTTCGGTCGCACAATGTTTCAACCCGGGAGAATGTCATGGATATAGCGATTGTCGGACTTGGACGCATGGGCCGTAACATAGCCGGACGGCTTCTGGATGCAGGACACCGCGTGATTGTCTGGAACAGGACACGTTCCAGGATAGAAGAGATCGCCAACCAGGGAGCGGTCCCCTGCCACCGGCTGGAGGATCTGACTGCACTGCTCCCGGCGCCCCGCATCGTCTGGGTCATGCTTCCGGCGGGCAACCCCACGCAACAGACATTGGACACCCTGGCCGACATCCTCGAACCCGGGGACATGCTCATTGACGGGGGGAACTCCAACTACACGGACGATATCAGACGCGCTCAGGCATTGCATGCAAAAGGATTCCATTACCTGGACATTGGGGTGAGTGGCGGCATCTGGGGGCGAAAAAACGGTTTCTGTCTCATGGTCGGGGGGCGAACTCCGGATTTCGATACATTGGTACCCATTCTCGAGGCTCTGGCACCGCCCGGGGGGTATATGTTCTGCGGCGATCACGGAGCCGGGCATTTCGTGAAAATGATCCACAACGGCATCGAGTACGGCATGATGCAGGCCTATGCCGAAGGGTTCAATCTGCTTGAAAATTCTCCTTTCAGGCAAGGACTCGATTATCAGGCCCTGAGTCATGTGTGGAACCAGGGCAGCGTGATTCGGTCCTGGCTGCTGGAACTTGCCGAACAGGGATTTGGCGATGATCCCAGACTGGAAAACATAGAGCCCTTTGTACAGGATTCAGGGGAGGGAAAATGGGCGCTCGAGCATGCCCTGAAATCGTCCACCCCTGCCCCGGTGCTGGCCATGGCCCTGATGGAGCGATTCAGATCCCGCGAAGCGAACAGCTTTGCAGACAGACTCCTGGCCACCCTGCGCAATCGGTTCGGAGGGCATGCCGTTGTCGAGGCCGAGACCAAAAAATGACAAGGGGAATCCCATGCATACCAGAGATGACAACCCTATCATCACCCCGGAACCCACTTCAGAAACAATCTCCTCCACCTGTACCATCGAGTCAGTCAGTGAACCATTGACCCTGGTCATCTTCGGGGCCACTGGAGATCTCTCTGCGCGTAAAGTCTTCCCCGCTGTCTATAACCTGGTTCGCAGCAAAACCATGGCCCAGCCCTTATTGATCCTTGGTGTCGGGCGATCCGATCTCTCATCCTTTACCTTTCGTGAAAAAATACGATCGAGTCTGGCCTCCGAACAGGACATGGCAACAGATGTGTGGGAGGTTCTGGCCGCATCCATTTCCTATGTGCAACTCGATTACACCTCGCTGAAAGATTATGAACATCTGAAACAAACCCTTCAGGCCCTGGACCCGGGTCGAACAACCCACGGCAATATGCTCTTTTATCTGGCCGTACCCCCGACAAGTTATGCCACCATTGCCACCCATCTCGGCCAGGTCGGTCTTTCCAGAGAGCATATGGACGGCAACGGCCGGATCAGACTGGTCGTGGAAAAACCTTTTGGCAGGGATCTGGAAACCGCCAGGGAACTGGACCGCACCCTTCATGCCTGGTTCAAGGAACATCAGATATTCCGGATTGACCACTACATGGCCAAAGAGACCGTGCAAAACGTGCTCATGCTTCGATTTGCCAACGCCATATTTGAACCGATCTGGAACAGAAGCTATATCGATCATATCGAGATAATCGCTTCGGAAACCCTGGGGGTCGAGCACAGAGCCGGGTATTATGATCAGGCAGGGGTGCTCAGGGATATGTTTCAAAACCACATGATGATGCTTCTGGCCCTGTGCACCATGGAACCGCCCTCGCTCTTTGAATCCGAACGGGTCAGGGACGAGCGGTCCAAGGTCTATCGTGCCCTGCGTCCCTTTCCGGTGGACAGGATCGATGAACAATTGGTACTCGGTCAGTACACATCCGGAATCGTCCAGGACAAGCCCGTGAGCGGATATGTCGACGAACCCGGTGTACCTGGTCGGTCCATGACCCCGACCTATGCGAAGATGAAGGTGTTTATCGACAATTGGCGCTGGCAGGGTGTGCCCGTCCTGCTCACTTCAGGCAAACGCATGACCGAAAAACGCACCGAAATCGCGGTTCAGTTCAAGGAGGTTCCCTGTTCCATGTTTCACCACCTCCTTGGGGAACACCTCCTTGGGGAACATATCGCTGCCAACAGGCTCATCCTGGGTATTCATCCCAATGAATGCGTTGATCTAACCTTTCAGACCAAGGCCCCGGGAACCAGAATCTGCCTGCGTCCCGTGACCATGCATTTCGACTACACCCAGGGATATGAAGGCCCCCTCTTGGATGCCTATGAAAAAATCCTTCTTGACTGCATGCTTGGGGACCAGACCCTGTTCTGGCGTCAGGACGCCGTGGAACTCTGCTGGAGCTTTCTGACCCCCATCCTCAAGGAATGCGACTGTCCGGAGTACAGAAAGAAGATCCATCCCTACCCGGCAGGAACCAACGGCCCTGTGGAGGCCGCACGGATCAGACCGTGACCCGTATCCGCATCCTGTTCCACAGACCATGACAGTATCCAGGCAACACGGAGCACCTCTCATGCACACCCCAGCATCCTATCAGCGACTCTCCTTTTCCCACTCCGATGAAATGGTCGATTTTGCCGGTGAACTTATCGCACGACGAGCCAGGGATTGTGTGACCAGAAACGGCGTCTTCCGGCTGGTTCTCTCTGGAGGAGATTCGCCCGTTCCCTTGTACCGACGATTTGCCGATGCCGAGAATCCCCTGGATATTCCCTGGGAACAAACGGAAATTTTCTGGGGTGATGAACGAATGGTCGAGGCTTCCTCGGAAAAGAGCAATTATGGACTCGCTGCCTCCACATTCCTGAACAGGGTTCGCCTCGGCCCCAAAAATATCCATCGCATGCACGGTGAATCCACAAACCCTGAACTGGCCGCGCAAAACTATGAATATACCATAGCCGGCTCTTTTGGTTTACCTGCTTTTCCCGCCGCATGGGATCAGAGCGGTCCCCTCATGTTTCCCAGCTTTGACGTGGTTCTGCTGGGCATGGGCCCGGACGGCCATACAGCGTCTATCTTCCCGGGGTCTCCGGCCCTTGAGACCAGACGGTGGGTGCTTCCGGTCCCCAGCCCGGAAATCCCCCCCCGCATTCCCCGGCTGACCATGACACTCCCTCTGCTTTCCACGGCCAGGACGGTAATCTTTCTCGTTAAGGCCAAGGGCAAGGACGCAGCCCTGGAAAGAGTCTTCTCCTCAAATCAACGGACCCTGCTTCCAGCGGGCCGCATTGGAGCGGATAACGAGTTGTTCTGGTTGATTGTGCGATAACACTATCCGGTTATACTTTCTCAACTTTTTAACATTCAGCCTGTTGAATCGACATACAACGCGCCTGAACAGGTATCCTGTAGGAATCAAAAAAAAATCCCGCATGCATGTACATGACTGCGGGATTTTTTTATCTGTATGATTTTCAGATCAGGATACAGCGCCGGACAGTACTTCTCGAAAGAATGCCCCCGCCCGTTTTTCCAGCCAATAGACATTGTCTTTACCGGGTAAATGAAAGCCCACATGACCTCCATACCGGGGTATCTCCACAAAGAGATCCGGGTTTGTTTGTGCCTTGGCTACGGGATAGCATGAAGACGAAAGAAAAGGATCGTCTTTGGCCTGAACAATGAGGGTTGGAATGCGGATATTTTGAAGGAACTGGTCGCAGGATGCCTTGTGATAATAATCTTCGGCACTTTCAAAACCATGAAAAGGGGCCGTGTACCGGTCGTCGAACACGGAAAAGGTTCGGATGGCATCGAGCCCTGTTGTATCGACCATGTCCGGAAACATGGCTGCTTTGGTCCGCACCTTCTGCCGGAGTCCTTTCATGAAATATTCCATGTACAATCGGTTTGCCGGCCTCCCCATCATCCTACATGATCCGGCCAGATCGCAGGGCACGGAAAACACGACTGCCCCTTTGACCTCATCGGGAACCATGCCCGGGTCTTCACCCAGATACTTGAGGGTCTGATTACCCCCCATACTGAATCCCACCAGCAGCACATGGTCATATTCTCCCTGATCGAGCATATGAGAGATGACCGTGTGCAGATCATCGGTCACCCCGCTGTGGTAAAGACGCAGCAACCGGTTGGGCTCCCCGGAACACCCTCTGAAATTCAGACATACGGCATCGTACCCGATACGGTTCATCTCCCTTGCCATGCCCAGGGGATATTTTTTTCGAGCGTTCCCCTCGAGACCATGGCTGATGACAACCACGGTGTGGGAATTGTTTCCCGGAGCGCGATGTCTATCGATGTCGAGAAAATCACCATCCGGGGTGTTGATGCGCTCACGCCGGGGAGCGTTTACCGGCGTGGGTCTGAACAATGTGGGGAATACGGTGTGCACATGGCCGTTGGTCAACGGCCAGACTGGTCTGTAATCAGGAATGGGTAGAAGAGGCATGGTCGGGTAAGGTGCAAAAGGTCAAAACAAGGGGGCCGCCGGGCGGATTATCCCGAACAGCCCCTGTAAGACGCTTGGCCGCAAAAAACAATAGAAGAACGCCTATCGGCAGGGCTGAGTTGTTCTCATGGCCGGCTTGCCCCGTTCTGGACGGTTTGAAACTCTCTCGCCGGCCTCGTACCACCAAGCCGTTGCTCAATGAAAATAAACTGTACGGGCAAAATGTCAGGCAACGGCTTGGTGAACGATGCCTGGCTCGCTCAGACAGTCAAACCATCCAGAGCGGGGCAAGCCGGCCATCATATTTCATGCATGAGAACAAACGTGTCCTGGCTACCGGATCTTTTTCTCGTTCATGAACATGTATCCAAGGACCAGAATGATGAGGGAAATGACCAGGAAATGGATGAACATGTCCTTCTGGATCGCCCCCCAGATGATGTACAGGGAACCCGCTCCCGACAGGAGGGGACAGAGGTAGCGGCTGAATCCGCCCAGATCCGTGAAGGTCCGCATCACCCAGATGTAGATGGATATGTAGATGACATAGAGAAAGGCGATGGGCAGTTCGGAGATGTCCATGAACTGGCCCCACCATCCGGCGAAATTCCCGTACCAGACCACCAGCCACATGCAGGAGAGGACATATCCGAACAGGGCGGAATGAATGGTGCTGTTGGTGTGGGGATTGACCACGCTGAAGAATTCGGATTTCGGACCCATCTTCCGGGAGGCGATGGAATACATTCCCCGGGCCGAGCCCATGATCAGACCGTTGAGCGTTCCCAGACAGGAGATGATCACGAATACCGTGAGCACGGTCCCGCTGAGTCGATCGAAGATCAGGGCGATGACCCTGACCGGGGCGGCGTCCGCTTCGGCCAGGACCTGATCGTTGGTCAGCACCCCGGAAATACCGATATAGTACAGCATGTAAAAACAGACCACGGCAATGGTCCCGACCACCAGGGCCTTGGGCAGGGTCCGCTTGGAGTCCCTGAGTTCCGCATTGATGCAGGTGGCAATGATCCAGCCCTCGTAGGCAAAGGCCGTGGACAGGGTGGCGACGGCCAGGCCGCCTCCGCTGGAAACGGTCTGTGCGGCCTGGGTGAAGTTTTCCAGGGTCTGTCCGCTGGTGAGCCCGGCAATGCCGCCCACAACGGCCACCAATGCCAGGGGGATCAGTTTGATGACCGTGGAGGTGATCTGCCATTTCCCGGCCAGCACAGGGGAATAATAATTGAGCAGAAAAAAGCCGGTCAGGTAGACGGCCGAGATGATCCACACGGAATCGGGCATCCCGATGAGGCCGGCGGTATAATTGGCAGAGACCCAGGCCAGAACCGCCACCAGGGTGGGGTAGTAGATGAAGGTCAGAAACCAGGCCACCAGATAACCGGCCTTCCTACCGTAGGCCTCTTCGAAATAATCGACCACACCGTTGACCCGTTCGATACGTGTGGCGATTTTCGAGAACACGTAGGCAGTGACCACCATGATCGAACCACCGATCAGCCACGCGAAAAGGGCCGTACCCAGATCGCCTCCGGAGGCCTTGAGCACGTCATCCGCCTTGAAGAACACTCCCGAGCCGATCACGATCCCCACAACCATGGCGGTTGCTGTCCAGAATCCGTACTTTTTCTGCAGATCTTGTTGCATAACGTTGTCACACCTTGTTGTTGATCAAAGCCAAGATTTTCACCGGCTGTTCACCATTCCCCTGCCGTCTTTCCCCAGCCTACGACATTTTAACCGTCAGGGCCTATAGAGACAGGGCAAACGTGGTGCGCACCAACCAGTCAAAGCCGATCGCTCTGAAATGCATGAACCAGAAAGCGGGCCATCCCTCTGCACGTAAGAGGACAACAGATTATAAACCGGGTTTTTTTGCGCCCTTCCCGGTTGAATGTCCAGAACCTTTTTCCATGCCCGTCAGGGAGTTGTAAGCGTAGAGAAAAAATGTGCCCTTGCAAAACAGGGCTGATTTGTTCTCATGGCCGGCTTGCCCCGCTTGGGGCGGTTTGACTGTCTGAGCGAGCCAGGCATCGTTCATCAAGCCGTTGCCTGACATCTTGCCCGTACGGCTTGTTTTCATGAAGCAACGGCTTGATGGTACGAGGCCGGCGAGAGAGTTTCAAACCACCCCAAGCGGGGCAAGCCGGCCATCATATTTCAGGTAGTTGCATGAGCCCAAATGAGTCTTGGAGTCACAGATCGTTCTTTACAAGGTCGTGCCGCCGTGACATGAAGTTTTTTTTGGCTAGGGGAGCCGCAAGGCTGAGAAGGGCACGGCCCGACCCTTGGACCTGATACAGGTAATGCTGTCGTAGGAAAGCCGGTTGCAGACATTGTCATGCCATGAACCGGACTTGCCCTGAGGCAAGTCTTTTTTTTGGGGAATTCATCAAGAACCAGTTCGTTTTCCTCTCACTTTCTTTGACCAGCATCGCCCCCCCCTCTTTGGACAATCTGTATCCGGACCTCTTTTCGCTTTCCCCCCTGCCTGTGTGACGCCTCGCTTTCATGCACTCGATGCATGTGGTTCAGGGATATCCCTGCGCTCCAGCATGATCTGTGCGTCCATGTTTCCAGCTGTTTCATCTATCCCTGCGCAACCTCTACCCTTTCAGGAGTCTGCCATGTCCTTTACCACCCAAATGGATGCCGCCCGCAAGGGCATTGTCACCCCCCAGATGCACACCGTAGCCGCCAAGGAGAACCTGCGGGTCGAGGATCTCATGGAACGCATGGCACGGGGTACGGCAATCATTCCCGCCAACAAAAATCATTCTGGTCTGAAAGGTGAAGGCGTTGGCGAGGGGTTGCGCATCAAGGTCAATGTCAATCTGGGGATCTCCAAGGACTGTCATGATCTGGAAACGGAATTGGACAAGGTCAGAGCGGCACTGGACATGAACATCGAAGCGATCATGGATTTAAGCTGTTACGGCAAGACAGCGGAATTCAGACAGCGACTGGTGCAGATGTCTCCGGTGATGATCGGAACCGTGCCCATCTACGATGCCGTGGGATTCTACGACAAAAATCTGCAGGACATCACCGTGGATGAATTCTTCAGGGTCGTGGAGCAGCACATTGCCGACGGGGTGGATTTTCTGACCATCCATGCAGGATTGAACCGGGCTGCTGCGGAAAAGGTCAAAAAGCAGGACCGGATCACGAATATCGTCTCCCGGGGAGGGTCCCTGCTCTTTTCCTGGATGGAATTAAACGATGCGGAAAATCCCTTTTACGAGCACTATGACCGTCTTCTGGATCTGTGCGAACAGCATGACGTCACCCTGAGTCTGGGGGACGGGTGTCGTCCCGGGTGTCTGCACGATGCCACGGATGCCTCCCAGATACAGGAACTCATCACCCTGGGAGAATTGACCAAGCGAGCCTGGGAACGCAATGTCCAGGTGATGATCGAGGGACCGGGACACATGGCCATGAACGAGATTCCCGGAAACATGATGATGGAAAAACGGCTCTGCTTCGGAGCCCCCTTTTATGTGCTCGGCCCGTTGGTCACGGACGTGGCTCCGGGATACGACCATATCACCGCTGCCATCGGCGGTGCTATCGCCGCCCATCACGGCGCTGACTTTCTGTGCTATGTCACCCCGGCCGAACACCTCCGCCTGCCCACCCTCGAGGACATGCGGGAGGGAATCATTGCCACGCGTATTGCCGCCCATGCAGCGGACATCGCCAAAGGCATCCCGGGTGCCCGGAAATGGGATGATGCCATGAGCCGGGCGCGAGCCGACCTGGACTGGGAAGCCATGTTCAAACTCTCGCTGGATGACAAACGTCCCCGGGAATACCGGGAATCCTCCCTTCCCGAGCACACGGACTCCTGCTCCATGTGCGGGAAGATGTGTGCGGTCAGGAACATGAATCGCGTCCTGGCGGGCAAGGACATCCAGCTGGACGATTGATCATGCCGGAAAAATCGATGCCGAAACTTTGTACTTGACCTTGAACCAGGTCTTGGCTATCAGCTTTTCTTCGATTTTCGCCGGGCTAGCTCATCTGGTAGAGCAACGCTCTCGTAAAGCGTAGGTAGTCGGTTCAAGTCCGATGCCCGGCTCCATCGACATTTTAAGCCCCTGATTTTTCAGGGGCTTTTTTTGTTATTACCCCACCGGGGTAGTTTTTGACTCGTGACTGGGGTATTTTGTGGGGTAGTTTTTGGACGCATTCATTTTCAGATCAGACGCCCGGACGCGTCCCTATCCGATGGGTTCTCCCGTGGCGAATGAGGGTTCGTGCAGGGGGATGATGATGTCCGCGCTCTCCTTGATTTTTTTGACAATATCATAGGCCTCATACGCATTGACGTGGGTTCCCGGGGGAATGACCTCCATCTCCATGCCGGTGATCGCAGGCGGGGGAAAGAAGTTTTCCATGATCAAACAGAACCCGGTGATCACAGCGGTTCCCTGTCCGGTTTCCACGAAAACGCTCATCCCTCCCGGGGTATGGGCCGGGGTATGGACCATGCGGACCCCGGGCACGATCTCCCGATCCTCAGTGAGAACCTCGATCTGCCCGTTTTCCTCCACGTCTTCGATATAATCCTCCAGATATCTGAAATCCAGGGGGTGGGGATCATGGATGCGCTCGAGTTCCTTTTCGTGCACGTAAAATCGGGCGTTTTCACATTTGTAATCGTTTTCGCAATGATCGTTGTGCAGATGGGTATGGATGACCATGTCGATGTCCCCGGGGGTGAGATCGAATCGTCCCAGCCCCTCCTCGAAGGTATATATCTTCCCCCCGATGGCTGCCTCCCGTTCCTCGGACTGGATGGGGTGCATCTCTCCCGTATCCACCAGAATCTTCTTGTCTCCGCCTTCCAGGTACCAGGAATAAATGGGAATGGTGAACGGCCTGCCGTAGTCATGCTGAAAGGTCATCATTCCCTTGTCGAATTGTTTGGTTCCCAGGACAATGGGATGGATGCGAAAAACGCTCATGGTGTTCTCCTGGTTGTGGTATACGCATGGATTATTTTGTATCTTTTTGGAATGAATGATTAAATTTTGAACCCTTTATTTTTGAAGGCATACAGGTTAGGAGAGCCGTTTTGTGCACGGATTGTCATCCGAATCCGTACGAACCCGTAGTTAGTGATGGAATCAAGCAGCTAATGGAGTGATTACGTGGCCTCGAAAAGAAAAAACAAACAGCACAAGGCACTTGAACGACGACTTCGCAAAAAAGCCACTGCCATCCCGGTACTCGATGGCCTGGGCAAATACTTTCAGGAATTTCTCCTCAGATCCGTGTATATATATAGTCTGCGTCATGGTCAGGAAAGCATTCCCGTGGTGACTTCGCGTATCAAGTCGCTGTTCGAGGCCAAGCGATTCGACAAACTCGCTCTTCTGCTCGGGGTGGACAAGATGCCTCTGGAAAAGGCCCAGATCCTGGCCTATCGGGCCATGGGCACCAGGGACGCTGTGCGGGGAAAGCAATTGGCACTCAAGGCCCTGGAACACGATCCGTCCAATATCGACGCACAGAACTGGCTGGCCCGGTATGATTTTGAAAATTCGAAAAACAATTCTGCAGAAATCCTCGCCAGGATGCAAGCGATCGTAGATATGGGTGCCCGGATGCTTGGACCGGAAATCGAAAACATGCAGGGCAGAGTCCATGAAATACCTGTTGCCCGACCCTATCTCCGGGCCCTGGACACCTTGTTCACCACCCTGATCCATTGCGAAAAATATCAAGACGCCCTGGCAGTGGGCCAGAATCTTCTCGCTCTCTGTCCTCCTGATATGTTCGATATTCACAATCGACTGGAAGTTCTCAGGCACAAGGTCGGATTGCCCCGGCAGCTCAATGAATCTACCAGCGAATCTCGCCCCGATCAAACAGAGTCCCAAAAGACCATCCAACCCATTCGGTTGTCCCCGGAGAGGGGTCAGGTACTCAAGGAGATCAACGGCCTTCTGAAAGAATTCTGTGATCATCGGATGGACAAGGATTTCATGCAGTTGACCCTCACTGCCGCCTCCGAACTCTGTCAGGAAGCCTCCTGTCCGGTTCACAGGGGTAAGCGGGAATCCTGGGCCAGTGGCATTGTCCACGCACTCGCACAGGCCAATGGCATCCTCGGTTCAACCCAGACAGGATCGATCCAGCCGGTCGATATTCATACCTATTTCAAGGTCTCCTCATCCACGACAAGCAAGAAATCCTCCCAGATCAAAAAAATTCTGGAAATAGGGGCTGACAATCGGCAGTGGTTGCTCAAAAAATAAGCATACCTCTGCCTCAACACCCGTTTTGCAACCTTGAAACCCTCCCCCAGCCCCTCCCTGAACGACGGGAGGGGGGCTACAGCGTGGTTATATCCCTTCTTTCTCTGATACGCCGGACGATCTCCTCCTTAGCGGGTGTTCACAGCCACCTGGGTTCTTGATGCAAAAAAATCCCTGTTTCGGGAGGGCGGACGTGCCGTCCGTTGGTTGACACGTCTGCCGGACGATAAAAAGGGTTGCAGAAGATTTTTTCTGCAACCCTTTTTTCGTCTGCAACAGCCTTTCCGGCCATGTTATTTTCAGGCGGCTACAAATGTCTTGACCGTATCGAGGAGTTTGAAAATATCCATGGGCTTGGCAATGGATGCGTCCGCTCCGAGCCTGTCGGCCAGTTTCAGATAGGAGTCGGGGCCGATGCGTGCCCCTCCGGAAATGGCGATCACCTTGAGATCGGGCTGTTGCTTTCGCAATCGCACCATGAGTTCCAGACCGTCCATGTCCGGCATGACCACGTCGGTTATGACCAGATCCGGCTTCTTCGTGGCGAATTGCTCCAACGCCTCGAAACCGTTTGAAACCGCACAGATTTCATAGCCCTCACGTTCCAGAAGTTCACTGAGCATCAAACGGATCTGGGGATCGTCGTCTATGATGAGAATTCGGGTCATCTAGGGTACTCCTCACGATGGTGGTGTAAAAGCTTTTGCATCTCGCGGGTCAATTCCTGTGACGAATAGGGTTTCTTCAATGTGCTGACCATTCCTGTGTCAACGAATTTTTTCACATCAAAAGACGCGAGATGCCCGGAACACATAAGCACGGGAACCTTGTCGGTTACTGCAAAAATCCGTTCGATCAGCTCCGTGCCGTCCAGATGGGGCATGGCCAGATCCGTGATAACGAGATCATACCGTTTTGGATCTTCCTTGAACCACTGCCAGGCCTGTTGGCTGTCAGTGGTTGCCGTGACATCGTATCCGAGAATTTCAAGCATCTCTTTGGCCACATAAATCACGTCCTGCTCATCGTCCACAAAAAGAATCCGTTCCCTGCTCCCTGGTACGTTTTCCAGCGACGCTTCGTTCTGCTCGATATCGCTCTCGCTTTGGATGGGAAAAAACAGGGAAAACTGCGATCCCTTTCCCGGTTCACTTGCTACATGAATAATTCCACCCAGCCGGGTCACAATACTGTGGACGACCGGCAATCCCAGCCCTGTTCCTTCACCCGGCTCCTTGGTGGTAAAAAAAGGATCAAAAATGCGTTCTCGTATCTCAGACGGCATACCTGTCCCGGTATCACACACCTGGAGACAGACATACCCGGATCGATGGGGAGACAAATGATAGGTGGTATAGTCCTCGCTGGTTGCCCGACGAAGAATGACATCGAGAGTGCCCCCGTGTTCCTTCATGGCATATCCGGCATTGGTGCACAGATTGATGACGATCTGATGAAGCTGCCCGGAGTCCGCATGAACAGGAGGGACCTCCGTGTCGATTTCCTGATGCAAAACAACCTTGGAAGGCAGGGAGACCGTGACCAGACTCAAGGCCTCCTTAACGACCGTGGGCAGATGAACACAAGTCACGGAACCAGGTTCTTCCTTGTGTGCGCTGTAGGTAAGGATCTGATCGATGAGATCCTTGGCCCGTTTTACAGCCACAAGGATCTGATCGAGATAGGTATGGGAGCGGGAGTTTTTGTCCACATTGAAACCGACCAGCTGGGTGAATCCGGAAATCGAGGTGAGAATATTGTTGAAATCATGGGCTATGCCCCCGGCCAGAGACCCCAGAGCCTCCATCTTGCGTGAGAGTTGCAAACGTTTGCCGATTTCCACTTTTTCACTGATATCTCGTCGGATGCACACATAATTGACGACATGTGCGTCACTGTCCGTGACAGGAGCGAGCATCACATCCAGAACCAGGTCACTGCCATCACTACGGCGCCAACGACATGTTTCGTTCCATGATTCTCCAGAGCTTACAGTGTGCCTGGCCTGTTCTGCCAGACGGGGCGTATCGAAGAGATCTTCAAGCCCCTGTGCCTGCCCGGTATTTTTATCCCGGATCACACCGATTCTGTTTGTAAAAGCCGGATTGGTGTAAACAATGGCCCCTTTAGAATCCATGACCACGACATCATCCTCGAGTTGCTCGACGGCAGCGGTGAGCATCTTCTGTACGGACTCGGCCGCCTTTCTCTTTTGCTGCTCGTCTTCCAGAGCTGAGAGCATGGCATTGAGGTTGGTTGCCAGATTGGCGAGTTCATCCCTGCCGGAAACAGCAACGCGCGTGGAGACATCGCGCTTTTCGGTAATGGATTGAACCTGCCTGATGATTGATTTCAAGCGGTTGAGCAGGGATCGATCGAGCAGGACAAGAACCACCACCAGAAAGACCAGGCTGCTGAGAATGAAAAAACCGGCCGCATACCAAACCGCCCGATGCCCCTGTCGGGATATGGAGCGATCAAGATCGATCCGCAATGCGCCTACTGGTGCATGAAAAATATCCCGCAAGAGCACGTATCCCCTGGCCAGTTCGCTGGAAATATTTTCAACCAGTGAATCGCCCTGGTTGAATTCCTTCAAGGTTGGACCTGAAATTCCGAAAGAACTGCCGGAATCATTCCGGGAAACCAACTCAATGGGAACCTCGAGCAGCCTGCTGATCCCCTGCACATGATCGGCGTCGAAAAAACGGGCCACGACAAACATTCCCCTGGCTGGAAGTTCTTCGGACGAATCAAGAATGGGAACAGCCGCGAACATGCAGATTCTTCCTGTTTCATCCCGGATGAACCCCTGGTGAGTGATTGATCGGTCATGAAACCATGCATGAAAATCACGGCTTTGAAAAAAGTTGGACAAACTTTCCGGCAGAATCATTTCTTCATGGGCCGCCAGATCGTAACACTTGGCAAAGCGGATTTTGCCTGAGGGATGAACAAAGAGCATGGCATCCACATCCAGGGTTTGCAGCGACTCAAAATTGAGATTCCCCGTGATATAATCATGATTCAGATCCTTGATGAAATCATAGGTCGCATCCCAGCTCCCCCAGTCTCTTCCAATTTTTCCCAGATTGTCGAATTCCTTGGCAAGGGTATTATGGGTCCGGTCGAGGGAGGCGGCAAATAACTGTTCTTCAATAGTCACAAATCGGTTGTAGGTGACCGTTTGAAAAAACCCCACGCACACGATGACCAAAAGGGCGAGGGTAATGCAGATAATGACAAATGCCTTGGTTCGAACTTTCATGGAAAACCATCCATTTGAATGCATGAATCCCGTTTCATCCGTGCATGCGAGACAAACATATATGACCGGATAGTGTGTAGCTCCCTGAAACGCACCCGAAGAGCAAGCATATCCTGCACTTCCCCACACACATCATGATTCGTACCAAGACACGTGGCGGCTTACAAGCTCAAAATCCCCCTCCATCAAGGCATATTTGTTCTCATTACCTAAAATATGATGGCCGGTTTGCCCCGCTTAGGCACGACAGATCGTGAAAATGTTCCTCATCCGTGAAAATCACGGCCCCGGTGAAACCCATTCAGTTTCCATTACCGACCTTCCACCGAGCCCGGTCGTGTTTTTTCTTGCTCTTGCGCCAGGTGAGAGCTACACGTTCTGCCCATATCAAACGTTTGGAACGCACCGAACCGGGTCGAACCGGGCTATCGCGGACTGAATCATCACCTCCATTCCTAACAAGAAGGCCGTATCATGCGCAGAAATATTGAACATGTCGGATGGGGACAACTCACCTATGAGATCAGGGGAATCGTTGCGGTTGCCCATGAGCTTCAGCGGATGGGGGTCACCATCACCTGGGAAAACATTGGAGATCCCATTGAGAAAGGGGAAAAGCTCCCTGTCTGGATGAAAGAAATCATCAAGGAGCTGATCGAGGACGACACAACGTATGGCTATGTGGCAACAGAAGGGGTTTGGGAAGCCCGCGAATTTCTGGCCGAACAGGTCAACAAGCGCGGCGGCCACCAGATCACCCCCAGAGACATCGTTTTTTACAATGGTCTCGGGGACGCCGTAGCCAAAATCTTCGGATTTCTCCGCAGAGAGGCCCGGGTCATTGGTCCTTCCCCTGCCTACTCGACCCATTCCTCGGCCGAGGCCGCGCATTCCGGCTACGATCATCTCACCTATGAACTCAATCCGGACAACAATTGGATGCCCGACCTGGAAGATCTGGAAAACAAGGTCAAATACAACGATTCCATTGCCGGGCTGCTGTTGATCAATCCGGACAACCCCACCGGTGCTGTCTACCCACGAGAAATTCTGGAAAAGATGGTCGATATCGCCAGGCGCTACGACATTTTTATCGTCTGCGATGAAATCTATGCCCACATTGTATTCAATGGGGCCGAAACCTGCCATTTAAGCGAGGTTATCGGCGATGTTCCGGGCATGGCCCTGCGTGGAATTTCCAAAGAATATCCCTGGCCCGGTGCCCGGTGCGGATGGATCGAGGTCTTCAATCAGGACAAGAATCCCGCCTTTCAGAAATATATCGCCAGCCTGTTGAACGCCAAGATGCTCGAGGTCTGTTCCACGAGTCTTCCCCAGTACTCCATCCCCAAGGTTATTGGCGATCCCAGATACCTCGATCACCTTGAACACCGCAAAAAGATGTTCGAGGCCCGGGCCAACGAGGCCTTCGAGATCATCAACTCGTACGACTACATCCATGTGACCCGTCCCCACGGGGCTTTTTACATGGCCGTGCTCTTTGACGAGGATGTCCTCAACGACCGCCAGACACTCAAGGTGGCCAATCAGGAAATCAGGGATTACGTCGAAGAAAAGGTCAAAAACGTGGCCGTGGACAAACGATTTGTCTATTACCTGCTGGCATCCGAAGGTATCTGCGTGGTCCCGCTTACCGGCTTCTGCTGCAAACGCCAGGGATTCAGGATCACCCTGCTGGAAACGGATGACGAAAAACGGCGCAATACCTGGCACCGCATCGGCAAGGCAGTCAAGGCGTATGTGGAGTCAAGTGCGTGAAAGTCTAATGGGTTAAGATTTAAGAGTTACGTTTTAAGGGGGTAAACGGTAAAAGCGAGAGATACGTTGTTATCTATTATGTACCAATTACAAAAGGAGGCTTGAAAGCCTCCTTTTTGTGTTTGTACAACTGAGCATACGTACAACGATTCCATATTAAGATAACCCGAAATTTCGTAGATATTCTGTTCAAATGCAAGAATTTCTTTGTCTGTATTCTGTCATCTGCATACCATTGCTGGAGGATTCCAGCGAGGACCTCATCAAAATTTATCAGGGATCTATGCTTGCTTCCACAGGCTGGAAATGGGTACGGCATATAGATTGCTGCCAAAGGAAACCAACGAGTCGCCATCGTATAAAATCACCCCGGCGGCAAATCTGTTCTCAGCTGCCTTCTGCAGCTTTCGCAATCCATTAAAATCATCATTCATGACCGTTGCCCCGGCCTTGATTTCGACACCGGCAATCCGTCCTGCTGATTCCAGCACCATATCCACTTCGATTTTGTCCTTGTCCCGAAAATGGCTGAATGATACGGTATCTTCATGCCAAGCCTCCTGCCGGCGCAATTCCTGATAGACAAATGTCTCGACCATACGTCCGTACAAGGTACGATCCTTCCAGAGTGCTTGCGCATCCATCCCAAGCAGCGTGCAGGCCAATCCAGTATCACCCATGTGCAATTTGGGGCTTTTTACCAGTCGTTTGAGCCTGTTGTGATGCCAGGCAGGCACCTCTTCCAGCAAAAAGATATGCGACAGCAGGGTTAGATAGTCACGAATCGCCTGACGACTCATCTGAAAAGGAGCCGCCATTTCCGATACGTTCATCAGAGTCGATGTCTGCCCTGCTGCAAGCGCCAAAAGCCGAGGCAGAGCATCCATTGACCGGATTTGGGCCAAATCGCGGATGTCACGCTGAATCAGTGTTTTTACATAATCCCGATACCAGATTGCCCTGCGTCGAGACGAAACCCGTGCCAGAGCAGCAGGATATCCGCCGGCAACAACCCGCTCGGCCAGTTCCAAGCCCAGACGGTGCCCGGGAATACCGGGCCGAAAAGAAGTTTGGAATAACGCCTCCAGAAACCAGGGCTCTCCTCGTTTCAACTCGACCTGGGACAAGGGATGCAGACGCAGGATCTCCATCCGCCCTGCCAACGAATCCCCCAGTGTAGGCACCAGAAAAATATTGGCCGAACCTGTCAGAATGAAACGACCGGGTTCCCGTAATTCATCGACAGCCGCTTTGAGGGAAGTGAACAGCTGGGGCACCCGCTGAACCTCGTCCAGAATCGCCCTGTGGGGCAAATCAGCCACATAGCCGATCGGATCAGCCAAAGCCGCAGCCCGCTGAACATCATCATCAAAGGTGAAATAGGAAAATCCGAGGTCTTTACCTACCCACCGGGCAAGCGTGGTCTTGCCGCTTTGCCTGGGCCCATGAATCAGGAGCACCGGTGTGTCGGCCAAAGCCTCCAGCACTCGTGGATGGAGGTATCGTGGATGCAGCAGATCTTTGTTCATAGCATCTTTATGTAATCATTTGAGCGGCTATTTGCAAATTTATTATCGTCCAATCGTAAATAAAAGTCCGTCTAATTGTCGAAACATATTCGACCAATAGTAAATAAATTTTCGTTCATTTGTCGAAAAAACAATCGTCAATTCAAAAATTCACAAATATTTACAGATAGATAGGATAATTAAAGCAGCAATTAATTCCCGTTTACAACTAGACACTTTTAAATCGAAGTTATGGTTCTAGCATGGGAGAAATATCCCTTGAGCAGGCTTTGATTTCAAAACACGTGATATGGCCAACCGAATCTGGTTCAGAATTTCTTGATCAGTACGACCCCGGTAATCAGGAAAATGACCCCGAGAACCCGCCAGGGGTTGAGTTCCTGATGGGGAAAGCCAAGCACGCCGTAGTGGTCCAGGATGAGGGATGCCAGCATCTGCCCGGCGATGAGGTAGGTGAGCATGTTCACCGCCCCGAGCCTTGGGGCGACAATGACCGTGACGGTGACGAACACGGCTCCGAGCAGTCCTCCGGACCAGTACCACCAGGGGACTTCGGCAAAGGTCTGCATGGTGGGAAAGGGAAAGCGGAACACCAGGCACCAGATGAACAGGGCCATGGTTCCCACGGCAAAGGAGATCAGGGAGGCCATGTACGGCCCGCTGGTGGCCTCGGAAAGCAGAGAATTGATGCCGGGCTGGATGGGCATCAGACACCCGGCAACGAGCGTTATAAAGATATAGACGAGTTCCATGGGGGAAAAGCGGTTTTAGGTTTTAGGTGTTAGGTTTTAGGTTTTAAATTCTAGCTGGTATTTCAAAGCGTTATATAAATAAAAAAATCTTCTCACGTTCCATCAACTGCGCACTGCCTCCTGCGCACTTCCTCACTTCCTCACCCCTTCCCCCTGCAAATCTCAATGAACCGCCTTGACCGTCCCGTGTGCTCGAAGGGGAGAAAATGCTCCAACGCCTCACCGAATCGGGCCTGGTTCATCAGGGCGATGCCCATGCATTGGTGGAGGTTTTCGTCGTTGGGGAAATGCTTGAGTCCCCTGGCCACGATATCCTGGCAGGACTGCATATCCCGATTTTTTTGGGCGAGCATGCCAAGGCCGAGATAGGCCCGGGCCGAAGGGGCGAAAGACAGGGAACGCTCATACAGTATTCGTGCGGTTTCCAGCTTGTCCGGCACGGCCTCGATGGTTGCATAATCACCGTGAGAAAAGGTCATGGCCAAACGGGAATAAAAATCCGCGAACTCGGAATGCAGGTCGTCACATTTTCGAAGTTTCAAGGAGGTGGCGAAACCGGGCAGATGGGCATGAAAAAAAATTCTGAGCTGTTTGCCCCATGTAAGCACCCTGTCCGCATCCATGGTCGGATCGCTTTCAAAATAGAGAATATCTTCGATGCGGTCCTTCCAGATCTCATCCCCCACCTGTCGGCTCTGTTTCCACTCCTCGTACATGGCCGTGCCCGGAAAGAGATGCATGATGTAAAAAATGACGCTCAATGGTTTGATCCGCTGGATCAGCCGGAGGTGTTCCCCGATGGTTGCTTCGGTTTCGCCGGGACAGGCATAGATGAAATAGGCCCGGGCCAGAATGCCGAACGACTGGGTCAGATCAAAGGCCCGTACGATCTGCTCTTCGGCGATGTTCTTGTTCAGCAGATTGCGGATTTTTTCCGAACCGCTCTCCACCCCGAAACTGATCTGAATGCATCCGGCCTTGCGCATCCAGTACAATATATCCTCATCCACACAATCCACCCGGGAAATGGCATACCAGGATATGTCGAGTTCCCGGTCCAGAATCTCCCGGCAGACTGCGATGACCAGGGATTTCTTCATGGTAAAGGTGTCGTCGGATACGTAGAAAAACCGCACGCCCTTACGGTAGAGCATTTCGAGCTCATCCACGAAATAGCGGGCCGAGTGGAACCTGACCCTGCGCTCCCAGAATCTAGGAGACCCGCAAAAGGTACAGTTTCCAGGGCATCCCCGGCTCAGGGAGAGGTGGTCGTAGGTGAAATACCTGGCTGGAATGGGCAGGGAGTCGAGATCCTGGATAAAGGGCCTGGAAGAAGTCTTGACCAGGGATCCATGCAGCCTGATTGCCAATCCCGGGATGTCTGCGAGAATCTCGTTCAAATTCCTGGACGTTCTCTGGTCGAGCCCCTCGACCAGTTCCAAAATGGTCGCCTCCCCTTCTCCCAGGACGACACAATCCAGATCCGGACAGTCATCCAGCAGATGTTCCCAGAGAAAGGTGGCTGCGACCCCGCCGAAAACCGTAGTACATTCGGGCAGAATCTCCTTGGCCGTCCGGGCCCATTCCATGGCCCCGAAACGGTTTGCGTTGAACACGCTCATCCCTACCAGATCGGGCCGTTTTTCCTCGAGCACCCTCTGTGGGGTGGTCTTTGACGGATCAAGACCATACTCGTTGACAACAGTCACCTCGTGCCCCTGTTCCATCAGAACGGCGCCTATGGAAAAAAGCCCCATGGGAACAACCGTGTCATCCTGGCTGGAGACCCGTTCCTGCAGACATCTGGGATAGACGAGAAGAATGTTCATGGCAAAAAAAACCGGGCAAGGAGAGCGAATCAATCTCCCCTGCCCGGCCGTGTGGTTACATGATGGTCATCAAGGCTGAAAATCAGTCCTGATCGCTTGGACCTCTTCCAGGGAACAGGGGAATCGCTGCCAATCGATCACCCGATGATCCTGACACTCCAGGTCCACCCGCACATAGGTTCCGGTTTCAAGATCGTGTTCGATCCAGATCATGGATGCGGGTTCATATCCATACCAACGGTGCAGGGTCTGGGCGATGATCCCGGGGCCTTCACTGACCGGCAATCCGATATCCCGATTGTCCTCACGGTCAGAAACGATGATCAGGGCGCTGTCGTTCCCGGCAAAGATATCCAGATCGCACTTGCTGGCCACGGAAAATTCCGGAGATACCCAGGTCATGGGTTTTATCTCGATGTGCTTGCCGCTCATGACTGATCTTTTTTGTCCTCAATGGCCTGCTTGAGCAGATCGCCCAGATTGCCCATGGATGCCGGGGCTGCGGGTTTGGTAAAGGATTTCCAGTCACCGCTTTCACGGGCATCACCCGGGGCCAGACTGATCTTGCGATCTGCGGGATTGACGGATTCGACCCGCACGGCAATGGTTTCCCCGACATTTTTCTTTTCCAGTTTTGAGGCGTTTTCCGACTTACGCAGCAACGACAACGGCAAAAGCCCGGTCACTCCAGGTTCAAGCTCAATAAAATAGCCGAAATTTTCTTTCTTTTCCAGCGTTCCCTGGACGGCCTGACCCTTGGCGTATTTTTCAGCCACATCTTCCCAGGGATCTCCATGGGTTTCCCGGATACTCAAGGAGATGCGCCGTTTTTCCGGTTCGATCCCCTTGATGATCACGGTTACGGTTTCGCCCGGGCTGACCTCGTCCTCGGGTTTCAATACCCGTTTGGTATAACTCATCTCGCTGATATGCACGAGTCCTTCCACACCGGGAACGAGTTCCACAAAGGCACCAAACGGGGCGCAGCGCATGATCTTGCCGGTGATCTTGTCCCCGATCTTGAACTGCTCGGCAACCTCATCCCAGGGATCGCCCATGGCCTGTTTCATGGACAGGGAGAGCTTGAGCTGCCCGTTGTCCAATTGGTCGATCCCCAGAAGACGGACCTTGACCCTATCGTCCAGGGCGACCACATCTTCAGGGCGTTGCACGCGTGACCAGGAGAGTTCGGAGATATGGACCATCCCCTCCACTCCGGGAACGAGTTCCACAAAGGCCCCGAATTCCTTGATCCGAACAACCTTGCCTTCGAGGATATCCCCGACCGCGACCTTTTTCATGAATTCCTTGGCCGCTTCCTTCTGCTGCCGTTCCAAAAGCTTGCGCCGGGAGACAACGATATTGCGGCCTTGTTCCTCAAATTTGATGATCAGAAATTCATAGGTATTGCCGACAAACCCGTCCGTGTCCTCGACATAATGGGTATCCATCTGACTGACCGGACAAAAGGCCCTGTGCTTCATTATCTGGACATTGAAACCACCTTTGCAGGTATCCATGACCTTGCCCTCCACAGGGACACGATTTTCAAAGGCATCCGTAAGCATGTTCAGGCCACCGATACCAGAGAGGGCCTTGGATAAAACGATCTCATTTTCCGTACGCTTGACCACGAACAGGGTCAGGGTATCGCCCACTTCACAGGTGAGAGCGTTTTCATCGTCAAGGAGTTCTTCCTTGTCCACGATGCCGTCGATTTTGGTTCCGGTATCAACGAATACGTTTTTCTCACCAATGGAAATGACCTTTCCCTGCAATTGATCCCCGATCCGCACGGCATCCCCCGCGCCTTCACTATAGGATTCGAACAGATCTGCAAAATTTTCTTCCTGCTGTACGGGAGTCTCGTTTTTTATGCCCTCAGACATGGATTCTACCTCTAGCTGCGTTTTTCTTGAAATGGTTGCAATGGGTTCCCAAACCTTGGCCATGGCGGTTTTCCGCAATGGTGAGGCCGGTAGCACCCCCCGGGACAGAACGTCAAATGGAATTTATTGAGAAAATTCAAAAAATCAACTAGGAACCGCTAGTATTCCAGGGCTGATTTGTGCCCATGGCCGATTCATCCCGCTCAGGACGGTTTGAAACTCCCTCACCGGCATCGTTCAGACAGTCAAACCACCCGGAACGGGACAATTCAGCCATTATATTTCAGATAGGTACATGAGAACAAGTGAACTCTGGCCTGTACTCGTTTCCTGTGCAGCTCGAATTCCTCATAACAAGGTAAAGATGTCATGGCCCCCAAACTCCTTCATATTTTCCGCAATACCCCCATGGGCAGGGAAACCTTTCTCCAGTCCGTGTACTTTTGTCGACACATGCATCTGGATATGGACATCTACATTCCCGAGCAGAAAAAATTCCTCATGTATTTCGACCAGAACGTCGTTCAGATCGATCTGGATGATTCCTATCTCTTTGCCCCGGAAACCGCCAAGGAACATGCCCGGGCCCTTGTCCACCACAAAGAGATAGCATACCGTTTTCTGACCCCCACGGAACGAACCGCTTCCACCCTGCCGGACATTCCTTCGGACTATATGTACATGTGCTTGCCCAGAAGCGTGAGCGACCGGATATCCAAAATCGGATTGGGCCATCTCGGCCCCAAGGTCCGGGCCATCCTTCAATCCGCCCATTTTCCGGTTCTGATCCCCAGTTCCGTGCTCAAAAAATGGAAGAATATCATCGTGTTTTTCGGGGGATCGACCATTGCCCTGAACGCACTCAGGGTCGGTATCACCATTGCCAAAACAACAGGATTCCCTTTGACCCTCTTCATCCAATCCGAGGGCAAAACCCTGGACGAATACACATCCATCATCAGAGAGGCCGGGCTCCTGGAAGAACTTGATGACTGTGATGCCTTGTGGTCCTTTTTTCCGGAAGACAGTCTGGAAAACAACCTGTACACAGTCCCTCACGATGCCCTGGTCATTGCCGGAGCCTACGGCCAGGGGGTGATCAGGACAATCATGTTCGGAAGCAAAATGGAACTGTTGCAATCAACTCTCCCGAACAATTTTCTCATTGTCGGGCCAGGATATACCGGATGAAACGATTCGACAACATTGATTACAGTGTTTATCTGGTCACCGACCGTCCCCTGTGTCTGGGACGGGATCTTCTGGACATTGTCCGGCAAGCCGTGCAGGGCGGGGTCTCCATTGTTCAACTCAGGGAAAAAAACGTTTCCACCCGGGAGTTCGTGGAACTCGGCAGATCCGTGGTATCGCTTACCCGCAAAGCGGGCATTCCCCTGCTGATCAACGATCGGATCGATGTGGCCCAGGCCGTGAACGCCGATGGGGTCCATATCGGTCAAAAGGATATGCACTACGCAGATGCCCGAAGGATTCTCGGATACGACAGGATAATCGGTCTCTCCATTGACACCTGGGAACAATTGCAGGATGCGACCGCCCTGGATGTCGATTATCTGGGTATCGGCCCGGTCTTTCCCACGACTACCAAAACGGACACCTCGGATGTTCTGGGTATCGCCGGAATCAAAAACGCCCGTCAACAATCACCCCACACGTTCGTGGGTATCGGCGGAGTCACCCGGGACAATGCCGCTCAGATCATCGCAGCAGGTGCGCACGGCATAGCCGTTGTCTCGGCCATCTGTTCGGCACCCCGGCCTGGTGAGGCGGCAGCCGCGTTGCGTCAGGCTGTTGATCGGGCACGAACCGAGTAGGCGCTACCTCCCTGCTGCCCTAACTTTTTACGAACTCATCCCCATGCAGGTCATACAATGCATGCTTTACCCATTCGCTTGCGTCAGTCGCTTCTGATCATTGTTTGTCTGATCCCCGCCATCTTTGCCCTGAGTACCCAGGCCCAGTCACGCGAGATCCGCGTGGCCATGTCAGCGGCGTTCACCGGACCGAGCCGGGATCTTGGATGCAAACTCTACCGGGGGGCCATGGCCTATCTGGACCATATCAACAAGAAGGGTGGGGTTCATGGCAACACGATCAGGCTGTTGGCCCTGGATGATGGATACAACCCGGATCCGACGATTGCCAATACCATCCACTTCGTGGATCAGGACAACATTTTTTGTCTCTTCAATTACGTAGGCACTCCAACAGTGACCCGGATGCTCCCCCTCCTGTCCAAATACGCATCCCGCCCCTTGTACCTGCTCTTTCCCTTCACCGGGGCCCAGCCTCAGAGGGAACCTCCCTACGATCGGATGGTCATGAACTTTCGAGCATCGTATCATGACGAAGTGAAGGCCCTGATCGATCGATTCCGTCACCAGGGATGTTCCCGTTTTGCCATTCTCTACCAGGCGGATGCCTATGGCCGCTCGGGGTGGCCGAGCACGATCAGGGCTTTGGCCGAGCACGATCTCACCCTGGCGGGCCAGGCTTCCTATCAACGGGGCCGGCAATTTGAGCATTCCTTCAGTGATCAGGTGAAGATATTGGCATCCTCCTGCCCGGAAGTGATCATCTCCATAGCCGCTTCAGAAGCAGCGGCCGGATTCATCCGCGATGCCCGCGATTCTGGTCTGCAGGTTCCCATAGCCAATATCTCCTTTGTCGACCCGAACACCATCATCAACCTGCTCCACCCTCTGGGAAAAACAACAGACAAGGATTATTTCTCCAATCTGGTCAATTCACAGGTTGTTCCCTTTTTTGCCGATCCCGATCTGCCGGCGAGTCGGGAGTTTTTGAAACTGGTCGAGACCACCAAGGATATCCCGACCAAAACCGAGTGCAAGACATCCATCGAGAGTTTCGAACAGCCCGGTCCAATCAGCTTTGAAGGCTTTTTGAATGCCAAGCTTCTGGCCAACCTGCTACAATTTCTGGGGCCTGACCCCAAAGCCGAAGAGCTCCCCCATGCCTTTCACCAACTCGACGGGATCGATATCGGCATAGGGCATGTCTTGCGCATTGACGCGAATCACATGCAGATAAAAAACCCCGTCCACTTCATCTCCTTTGCCAATGCAACCATGCTCCCGGTTGCTCCCGGAGCGTTTCAGGCCATCACTCCATGAACACAACCATCAAGTCGAAGCTGTTTCACAAAACCCTGATCGTCATGATCCTCGCCTTTGGAATCATCGCCCTGGCCTGCTCCCTTGTGGCCGGATGGATCCTCTATGATCACCTGACCAGCGAATACGAATCCAAGGCCGTGGCCATAGGCAACAGCATCACCACCTCCCTTCCTGAAATTTTTCTCAAGAACGATGCTGCCACGGATCAATCCATCATTGATCAATACCTGGAAATCAAAGGGGTTGCCTACGCACTGGTCAAAACAGAAGATGGACAAATCATTGCCCATACCTTTTCCCCGGAGATCCCCGAAGATATCCTGGCCCTTGTCGAGAAAAACACCCCGCACATAGATCCCCGGACAGGGCTCATGGAAACCCAGCTGCTCCAGACCCGGGACTATCTGGACGTCTGTTCCCCCATCCTCATGGGTAAGGCGGGATACGTGCACATCGGAATGGATATGGGGTTGATCAACACCTATATCTTCGACGCCATCATCAAGATGCAGGTCATTCTTTTCGCTGTCCTCATTGTCTGCGTGATCATAACCTTCTTTTTTATCCGCCGGATTGCCAAACCATTGGCCGGTCTGGCCCATTATGCCAATCAATTGGCCGAGCAGCATTTTGATGCCCCGGTTCCCATGACATCCAATGACGAACTCGGTCTGCTCGCCCGGACCATGCAGAGCATGGCCCAACGGATCAACAGCCTGATCCAGGGACTCGAGGCAAAAATCCAGAATGCCACAGGCGAGCTCCAGGACACCAGCCTCTACCTGTCAACCCTTGTTGACAACATGGCTGACGGACTCCTGGTCACCGATGAAAAGGGCGAGATCCTCAACTTCAATCCGGCTATCCTGAAGATTTTCGGTCTGGAACACCAGGAATTGGTCCAGAGGTCATTTTCAGACCTGCTGGACACAACCACTCTGGAGCATTTGCAGCAGCAAAAAATTCTGACCTACAGCCCCCGGTTCAAAACCATGGAGTTTGATCCGCATACATTGAAGACAGGGATCTTTCAAAATGAGCTCGTTACCCATAAAAAAGATAACACGCCACTATGTTTAGAGTTTTCCATGTCATCGATCATGCTCAAGTGCGGCATTCAATGTATCATGGTCGTACGGGACATCACCTTGCGCAAACAGGCCCAGACCGAATTGGAGACCCTGAACAACGAGCTCGAAGAACGCGTTGAACAGCGAACCCGCAATCTGGAGACAGCAAACATCCTGCTCCAAAAGGAGATCCACAACCGCAAGGTCACGGAAGATGCGTTGCAGGATGAAAAAGAACTCTTTTCCACTACCCTGCGAACCATCACTGACGGGGTGGTCACCCTGGATATCAACGGCAAGGTCATTTTCAGCAATCAGGCCATGGAACGCCTTGTGGGATGGACCGCCCAGGAGGTCAGGGGCAAACAATTCTGTTCTGTTTTTCAGATCACGATCAACGGCCAGGCACTCTATCTGGACCGATCTTCCCAGGACACGATGACATTTCACCAACTGGAAAGCGAACAGGACGCCCTGGTCACCACACGGGACGGGCAGATCATGGAAATCGCCCTGCGTGTCCTGCCCCTTTACGACCGAAGGAGCGAAATCAAGGGACAGGTCCTGGTCATCCGTGACATTACGGCAAAAAAACTCCAGGAAACCGAACGTCTCAAAACGGAAAAGCTCGAATCCATCGGCATTCTGGCTGGCGGCATTGCCCATGATTTCAACAATATTCTCACGGCCGTCATCAACTATATCATTCTGGCCAAGAAAGACCCGTCTCTGGGCGATAGTGCCCGGAACCAACTAGAAAAGGCCCGCAAGGCAGGACTCAGGGCCCAGCAGCTCACCCAGCAATTGCTGACCTTTTCCAAGGGCGGGGCACCGATTGTGGAACTCACGGGCATTCACGACCTGATATTCGATTCTGTCACCTTTGCCCTGCGTGGATCCAACGTTAAAACAACCATTTCGATCAGTCCTGATATCTGGAATGCCGAGGTCGATCCGGGACAGATCGCCCAGGTTGTGGAAAATCTGGCCATCAATGCCGACCAGGCCATGCCCAAAGGCGGCCATCTCGAAATCGCTGCCCAAAACGTCATGGTCGACAAGCACTCTGGTCTTCCCCTTCAAGCGGGACAATACATCGCCATCAGCGTGACGGATGAGGGACCCGGCATTGCACCGGAAAATCTGGAAAAGATCTTCGACCCCTATTTCACGACCAAAAAAACCGGAAGCGGTCTGGGACTGGCCACGACGTATTCGATCATCAAGAATCATCACGGCCACATCGATGTCACCTCCCGTCCCGGACATGGAACCACCTTCACCATTTTCCTGCCGGCCAGCGAGAGGCAGGCCTGCGAGACGGTCGTCACGCCTCCCCCCAAGACCTCTGCGGGTCAGGGAACGATCCTGCTCATGGATGATGACGAATCCATCCGGGATGTCATGGAGGAAACTCTTGGCTTTCTGGGATATGAGGTCCTCAGCGCAAACGATGGATCACAGGCATTGGCCATCTATGAGCAGCACATCGTGGCCAAAAAACGGATCGATCTGGTCATCATGGATCTGACCATTCCCGGAGGGATGGGGGGTAAAGAAACCGTGGGCAAACTTCTTGATCTCGATCCCGATGCCAAAGTCATCGTTTCCAGCGGCTACTCCCAGGATCCGGTGATGGCCGATTATGAATCGTATGGGTTTATCGACATCCTGGCCAAGCCCTATACCCTTGAGGAAGTGAGCAGAAAGATCTCACGCATTCTCGCGCAACCCGGCCGAATATGTATATGAAACATTCACGACACAGGACGAACCTGCAACCGGCCGACCCGCCACAACTGATCAGGATCAACAAGGTCATTGCCCAGGCAGGAGTGTGTTCACGACGCAGGGCCGATGATCTCATCGGTGAAGGCAGGATCGAGGTCAACGGGTCGTTAGTCACCTCTCCCGGGTTGAAGATCGATCCGCTCAAGGATGAGGTCAGAGTCGACGGAACGGTGATCAGCGTGTCGACGACAACTTCGCACCTTTATATTCTGCTGAACAAGCCCATTAAAACCATGACCACGGTCAGGGATCCCCAGGGCCGCAAAACCGTGATCGATCTGCTTCCCAAACGCCTCAGGGACCAGAGGGTCTTTCCCGTGGGTCGGCTGGACTTTTATTCCGAAGGCCTGCTGCTGCTGACTACAGACGGGGATCTGACGCAAAAAATGACCCATCCCGGCTACAACCATCCCAAAACCTACGAGGTCGCTGTCGAGGGAGATGTCTCCGAAGAAATGCTGGCCCGCATGCGCCAGGGCATGACCCTGGCCGAGGGCGAACATCTCAGACCCGTGGAGGTGAACATCGCTCGCAGCAACGGGAGACAAACAATCCTGTCCATGGTCCTTCGTCAGGGGATCAACCGGCAGATTCGGCGCATGTGCAGAGATCTTCATCTGAAAATTCTCAAACTCAAACGGACCAGCCAGGGACCTCTTTTTCTGGGGAATCTCCCATCCGGGAATTTCCGGGAACTGACTCACCAGGAAGTGAGTCGTTTGAAAAAAAGCGTACAACACAAAAAAACTCCCCCCATCAAACGATGAGGGGAGCACTGCTTGTTGCCTTCGTCTATCGAAACCTTTCAAAAGAGCACCTTTTATTGTGAAGAAGCGTCCTCCACATCGACCCCTTCGGGCGGAACAAAGGTGAACAGATCCTGATCAAGTAGCTGATTCAACTTCAGATCACTCAGATCCAATTCATTTCCGTTGCCGAAAAAATCCACAATAAGGACCTTGCCGAGCATATTCGTTTCCGGGTGTACCCATATATAGGCCAAAACGAGGTTGCTCTCCGGCTCCCTGGGAATGAGCTTGAGCTTGATCCGGCCGTTGTCGTCCCCCTGATTCTCGATCACGAAATCCTCTTCCAGATTGGCCTCACCTGAAATGAACCGGAGCATGGTCTTGGACTGCAGTATCTGATCCACACCATACTTGTAGGCCACCTCTTCATCGGGAAAATAATCCCAGACAACATCCTTCCCCACCAGCAACAACTCTTTTTCCGGAGACACGGTTTCCCATCGAATCTGCCGGGGTTTGGCAAAGGCGATCCTGCCGGATCGAACCTCTACTTCCTTGGTCGCGGCATTGGTCAATTGCTGGACAAAAGAGGCCGTGAAGGATTCCAGGTTTTGATACTGCTTCTGGATATTCGCGGTTATCTCTCCGGCCGATCCCGTCAGGGGAAGGAGGCAGATCATCACTGTAATACACAACGTTTTCAGCATACACACAACCTGTCGACTACGCTTCGTTTTATCAGTTGGTTGATTTTCTTGCTCCATCGCCGACACGACAATCCCGATCTGGTGCACAGGCACAACAACCTAGTCAAAGGTGTTCCAGGGAAGTACATTCAACGGTTCATATCCCTCTTCCTGGGCCTTGATATCCAGAGGAATCAGTCCGATGGAGGCTATGTCCATATTTGGTTTGTCCGTCAGTTCCCTGATATCAATAGTCAGAAGATATTTCTTGCACTCCTTGCACACATAGGCCCGTTCGAACAATCTGTCTTCAAGATAAAAATACTCCAGCCCCTTGGCAGGTATGTTGTCACAGGCTGGACACGTCTGACGCTTGAACTTCCAATCGTGGCCACAGGTGGGACAATGCAGCCACCGTTTGCCCCCCTCACCCCTGAGATAGGAAACCGAGGGCAGGGAACCACAAATCGGGCAGTATCCCTGGGTCCATCCAGTAAGATCGAAATGTTCTGCCAAGGCCTTTGCCTGACTGCGGAGAAAGGGTGCTGCAAGTTGAGAAAGCACAAAACCGAAAACATCTGAAGAAATTTTCATTTGTTCGGCTGCAGCCTCAAGAGCTTTCTCATCGCCTTCCAGAAAAGATTGCATGGAGGCATATAATCCAGGTTCATCGTCTTTCTCTGCTGCTTTCCCGATGGCCTCGACAGCATCGGCAAGGGGAGGAAAACGAGTGGTAAGAACCGGAAAGAGAATCTCCCTGGCCATATCAATCTGGGAAGAAAAATCCACCAGAGAAACCATATTGAGCAGGGGCTTGCCTTGCAGAAACTGATTCTGATCCATGGTCATACCCTGCAGATCCCAGGGTCCCAGTTTTTCCTGAACGGTTTCGATAGCTTGGAACAGATCGGAAAACGGTTCAAGAGCATTGTGGAGATCAGGCTTTTGAGCGTCAATGGTTTGTGCGGTTTCCCGGACAGATTGAAAAACAATCTCTTCGGTATCGTTGAGCAACATCAACACCTCCTTGGATTTGATTCACATCAGAGTCTCTTGCTTCCTCAACCGCCAATGGTAGACATCATCCTGGAACAGACATGGGCATCCTGGTTGGCCTGAATAGCCTGTAACAACAGATAGCCCATGGGTTTTTTTGCGGTTATATCTTTCAGGAAGTGGACAATTTCTTCTCGACTTCTCCCATCTTTTCGCAACAAGGGCAAGATGGCGTATTCCTTGTCCGAAAAGAGACAGGGCCGAATCTTGCCTTCGGCGGTCACCCGCAACCGGTTGCAATCTTCACAAAAATGATCGCTCAATGCCGAGATGATCCCGATCCGCCCCTTGCCTCCGGGGATGGCAAACATCCGTGCCGGACCACGCGTGGATTCATCCGAAGGTTCTGCCACCAGGGGAGTCAGTTCTTCTATGGATTTCCGGATATCTGTTGCCGACCAGTAATGATCTTCGTCCCAGGGACAGGTTCCGCCGATGGGCATGAATTCGATAAAACGCAGATCCAGGGGATACTCTTTGGCAAAGGCTACAAAATCCTCGATCTCATCGTCATTGACACCCCGCAGGGCGACCACGTTGACCTTGGTCCGAAGACCGGCCTCAAGCGCCAGATCGATGGCCTTGCGGACATCGAGATAAAAATCCCGACCAGTGATCTTCTTGAATCTATCCCGCTTGAGGGTATCCAGAGAAATGTTCAGACCGGCAAGACCCAATTCCTTTAAAAGGGGTATCTTGTTCTTGAACAGTGTTCCGTTGGTGGTCACGTGAATGGCCAGTTCAGGATGGGTGCGGGCCAATGCAACGAGAAAGGGGGTGAAATCTCGACGCGCAAAGGGTTCTCCACCCGTGAACCTGATTTTGCGGACCCCCTCCTGCCACAGAATATCAATGAGATAGCTCATCTCCTCGTAGCGCATGATCCCCTCATGCGGTATGAAATCCCAATCGTGTACTGACCGACAATAAAAACACTGCAGATTACACCTGTCGGTGATGCTCATGCGCACGTAGGTAACCGTTCTCCCAAAATGATCTCGCAGCACGATACAATGCTCCTTATACTAGAGGGCACGAACAATATGAAAAATGTACTATCGAAAATAGGATCGTATAACTATCCATCTCCGAACCAAAAAAAATAAAATATCGATCAAAAGGCTCGCTGACAAGGAGTTACGGGCAATTTATTCGAAAAAAATTATTGTCAAAAAAAACCAAAAAACTCCTTGCATACTTGACAAAAATACCCCATAGGAAAAGTAGTTTGTTTTTGCCTAAGTGTGGCTCGTAATCATTTGAGGAGGAAGAATTTCCATGAGTTATGAAGGTACAGTGAAGTGGTTCAATGAAAAGAAGGGCTTTGGTTTCATCGAACAGGCAAACGGTGGTGAGGATGTTTTCGTGCACTACTCAGCTATCCAGAAACCCGGCTTCAAAACCCTTCGAGAAGGTGAAAAGGTCAATTTTGATATCATAGAAGGCGAACGAGGGACCAAAGCCGAGAATGTCGTCGCGGTCGAATAACCCATTCGGCCCTCTAATAGAAGCACTTCAAAAGCCTTCGAGCAGACCTGTTCGGAGGCTTTTATTGTTGCATGACTTCACCCAGTCATGCTAGCAAAATGATGAATAGACGGATCGGTAGTACATTAAATACTCTGGTGTATCCGGGGGAGGGCACTCATGAAACAAGAACTTCTGACATCAGCCGGTCTCCTCCAGCAGCCACCGGCATCCGTGGCTGGGGAATTTGCCTCCAAACGAGACAAACTTGCAGCCCGGGGCAATGAGATCATGGGCCAGCGAGCCGACCATGACAAACTGGTTGGCCGGGACAACCGCGATATGGCCCGGGACAACAATAGAAATTTCGCCCGATTCATGCAGGCCCAATTCGCGAACTACAATCCCGAGGTCATGGTCGAAACGGTCCTGTGGGTCTTCCAGGCCTATCGATCCCACGGCTTCAAAACAACCTACTGGGCCGCCAATCTGAATATCTGGATGGACATGCTCGAGGATGAACTCTCCCCTCAGGGATTCGAAGCCGTCTCACCATTTTACGAATGGCTCATCGTGAATATTCCTGTTTTTACCCAACTCTCCGATGAAGCCCTTGCCCATGCCGATGAGTGATACCCGCATACAACCCGCTGCCGCAGTTTCCCCCCATGGATCCCTGATCAAGCGATCCCTGTATCAGGATTACCTTGAAGCACTGCTTCAGGGTAACCGCCACCGATGCAGTCAGCTGGTCAACAAACTTCTCGACCAGGGCGTTTCCCTGAAAATACTCTACGAAGATCTATTCAAAAAGAGCCTCTATCATGTGGGAGTACTCTGGGAAAACAATCGGATCTCCGTTGCCCGAGAACACCTGGCCAGCTCGCTTACCGAATCTCTGATGACCCGGGTCTACCCCCTTTTGTTCAAAGACATACCCGACCCCAAGGGCTTGGTGATCATTTCCTGTACGGCCAATGAACTCCACCAGATAGGGGGAAAGATGGTCGCGGACCTGCTTGAACTCAACGGATGGGACACCCATTTTCTCGGGGCCAATACCCCCGTGGATCACTTGATTGGCCATATGGACGAAATCAAGCCAGATTTGCTCGGTCTCTCCCTGAGTATCTATTCAAGGTTGCCGGAACTCATCAAGACCATCGAAGCGGTCAAACACCACTATCCGCAGCTGGACATCCTTGCCGGGGGCCAGGCCTTTCTCTGGGGAGGCAAGGAGGTTCTGGACCACTATCCATCCACGACCTACATCCCTTCACTCTCCGCCCTGGAAACGGAATTGTCCGGGAGGATCGATGTTTCCTGATCCCAATTACCAAGCCGACATCGCCGATTACCTGGATACAAAGGCACCGATTCTGTGTATCCTCCTGGATCACCTGGGCACGATCATCCGAATGAATCGTTTTGCTGAAAATGTTTTTGGCCCCGATGTCATGGATAAGCCCTTCAGCGACCTGCTTCTCGATTTCTCGGGAAGTTTCTCCCTGGAGTCCATGAAGACCGACTGGCACAAGGGACAGATGCACAACGTGAATACAGCGAAAGGCTCTCCCAGAACCTTTATTTTCCACTGTTACCCGGGAAGAGACAATCTCCTTCTTCTGGGTCACGAAGACGGGGATGAACTGGAAATGCTTGGACAGGCCCTTGTGGAGGCCAACCAGGAACTGAGCAATCTGACCCGGGAACTCAGTGTCAAGAACAAGGAACTCAACCGGGCGAACAGAAAAATACTTGACCTGACCCGCAGGGACCCCCTCACGGACCTGGCCAATCGGCGTTATTTTGCAGAACGTGCCGCCGAAGCTCTCTCATTGGCCCTGCGCAAAAACGAACCTGTTTCTCTGATCATGACCGACATCGACCATTTCAAGCGTGTCAACGACCGATTCGGCCACGACAAAGGCGATCTGGTTCTCAAGAAATATGCTGACCTGATGCAGAAAAATACCCGACACGAAGACCTTGTAGCCCGATTCGGCGGGGAGGAATTCATCATCCTTCTCCCGTTTACAGATACGAAACACGCCACGGATCTGGCTGAAAGGATCCGCACTAAACTCGAACAAGCGGATTTTCTTGAAAACGGCTACAGAGTGACAGCCAGTTTCGGAGTGGCTGAATACCTGGCAGGTGAAGATATCGAAACGACCATCAAGCGTTCGGACCAAGCCCTGTACACGGCTAAGGATACCGGGCGCAACCGAATCGTGATGGCAGATTCTCACGAGATCACGAACAGTTCCTCATGAACGGGACAACGGAAAAGAAGAGTCCTGGCTACCAGGAGTTGGATTCAGGTACGATCGTGAGCCGACTATACTCCGGATCCATCGGCTTGACCTCTCCGACACAAACGGCAAGGGCTTCACGTTCCAGAAGCATGGCCACGGCCCTGTCCACCTTGTCGGGGGGAACACTCAGAATCAGCCCCCCGGACGTCTGGGCATCGAACACCAGATCCACCAGCAGGGTATCACACCCCTTGGCCACCTGAACCAGCGAGGAGCAGAAGGTTCTGTTGGCAAAGCTGCCCGCCGGGATCATGCCCATACCGGCCAGCTCCACGGCCTCGGGAATGAACGGGATGTGCGCCAAAGAGAGCTCCACACGGACATTGGAGGCCCGGGCCATTTCCAGCAGATGCCCTCCCAGTCCAAAGCCGGTGACATCCGTGGCTCCGATAAGGCCCAATTCCTGAATTACCTCGCCCCCCGCCTTGTTGAGCATTCCCGCCCACCTATAGAGCAACTCTTCAAAATGATCGGCTCCGTCCCAACCGGCCTTGAGTCCGGTGGCCAGAACACCTGTCCCGATGGGTTTGGTCAGGATGAGCCGGTCACCGGCGCGCAATCCCTTGTTGGAGGCGAAACCATCCGGATCGACAATGCCTGACACGGCCAGACCATACTTGGTTTCCTCATCCTCGACACTGTGTCCGCCCGCCAAAACCGCTCCTGCCTCCCGGATCTTGTCCATGCCACCGTGAAGAATTTCTCTGAGCATTTCCTTGGGGTATTTTTTGATCGGAAAACAGACGATATTCATGGCCGCATACGGAACCCCGCCCATGGCATAGACATCGGACAAGGCATTGGCCGCAGCGATCTGCCCGAACCAGTAGGGATTGTTTACGATGGGGGTGAAAAAATCCACGGTCTGCACCAGGGCCTTGCCAGGAGGAAACCTGAGAACGGCCGAGTCCTCGTTGTCCGCCACGCCGGTGAGCAGACGGTCATCCTGTTGAGCCAGACAATCCGCCAAAACCTCCTCCAGGTCCCCTGGAGAAATTTTGGCCGCTCAACCGGCTGCCTTGACGGATTTGACCAGTTCTATCTTTTCCATTTCATCTCCTTATGTGCTGTCATCCATCAGATCCTGAGCACCTTGTCGGCAAACTGCATACTGGTGACCACATCGAGCATATTTGTTGTCTCTCCGACACGTTTTTTCTCCAGCAGATCGAAGAAATCCAGACAGGTGCCGCAGACCAGTATGGAAACCCCCTTTTCCTCGAGTTCCTGAAGTCGCTTGAGCACCGGACTTCCCTCAATGGCCAGCTTGACCGCCCCGTTTAACAAAATGATCCGCCAGAGTTCCTCGCCCAGTTCGGGCAGAACGCTGATCAGATTCTGCATGAGTTTGTCGCCCAGAACATCGTCACCCGTGCCCACATAGGGCGAGGTGATGAACACCAAAGTCTTGTCCTCCCGGTTCGGTTCCCTGTTCCGGATGTCACGGCCGGGCAGGACCGCCTCTTCGCCCGTGGGTACCTCTCCCGGACGAGCCGTGATCTTCCAGACGGAACCCTCCTTGTCCGCAGCAACGACCTCATATCCTTTGACTCCCAGGAAACGGGTCACATTCTCCTTGGCCGCATCATTGTCGACCAGGACGCTCAATTCGATCCCGGGGTTGTCTTCAATGGCTTGCTTGCATTTCAAGACAGGCTGGGGGCAAGGCAATCCCTGACATTTCAGGGTGGAAACACTCATGATGGGCAACTCCTTGTTCGCTCGTGAAAAAGCCGTACTTTTTCGATATCCAGTGGACGGCGGGCAACGGATGGCACTATGGAACCTGGATAGAAAAAAATCCAATAGATAATCCTGATGATCCTTTGCCTTCTCTATGAAAAAAATCTATACACTCTCACAGGCTGCCGACCACAGATGATCATCCCGCTTACGAGGCATCCGCCAGGCCATCTCCTATTTTCCAAATCATTACGCTTGTGATCCGCAAGAAAGATTCTGATGGATCAAAGGATTGTTGATGTCCATCATGGCATGTGATAATTGGAACATATACTTTATTTTGTACTATTTACTTGCTTAAAAAATATTTCTTGATTAAACACACTAAAGCTATTGATAATTTTTCTCAACAATCAACCAACAAGGAGGCTGTATATGGCGGATGAAAAACCCATAGGCTGTGCTCGCCCTACTGGCGGCGTGGTTGGAGAATCCCCCAAAAAGAAGGAAGCCCCTGCACAACCAGCATCTGAACAAGGAGCAATCAATATGGTCAGAGTCGGCAAGAAAGCACCGGATTTCAGCGCACCCGCCTATTACAAGGGCGAATTCACCTCTGTCACCCTGTCCGATTATCTGGGCAAATGGGTGGTTCTCTGCTTCTATCCCGGTGATTTCACCTTTGTCTGAGCCACGGAAATCTCGGCGGTCGCCGAGAAGCAGGCTGAGTTCGAAAAACACGGGGTTCAGGTACTTTCCATGAGCGTGGACAGTGTATTCGTCCACAAGATGTGGGTGGATAACGAGCTTTCCAAAATGGTCACCACCAAGACGGTACCCTTTCCCATGCTCTCCGACGGCGGCGGCAATGTGGGCAAGGCCTACGGCGTGTACGACGAAGAAGGTGGCGTGGATATCCGGGGACGATTTCTCATCGATCCCGACGGCATCATCCAGGCCATGGAAGTGCTCGCCCCGCCTGTGGGCCGGTTCGTGCCCGAGACCCTGCGTCAGATCCAGGCCTTCCAGCTTGTCCGCGAGAGTAAGGGAACCCAGGCCACGCCGTCCGGCTGGATGCCCGGCAAGCCCACCCTCACCCCGGGTACCGACCTGGTCGGCAAGGTCTGTGATGTCTGGACCGTGGACAAGGCCTTTGATTAGACCCGATACCGGGTAACATACCGTTTGCTCCACACCGGAAAGGGATTGAACCTCGGTTCAATCCCTTTTGTATTCTGTCGAGTCCTGATAAAAAAACTGTCACTTTTTGAGCCCGATTTTCACTCTTTACTGTCATCCCGGCGTAGGCCGGGATGACATGTTGTGTGTCCGACTTCCGACCTTTTCCCCCGTCTTACCTAAAACTTACCACCTACAACTTAAAACCCTTCTACCCCATAACCACCCGATTCCGCCCGCCATCTTTGGCTTCATACAAACAGTCATCCGCCCGCTTGATGGTTTCGTCCATGGTCTCTCCCTGCTCATGCTGGACCACTCCGAGACTCAGGGTGACGGTCAGGGTATCGTTGATCACGGTCTGCTCCATGGTCGATCGGATCCGTTCGGCCACCTTGCCGGCAACATTCATTGTGGTCTCAGGCAGAAGCAGCAGGAATTCCTCACCGCCCCAACGGGCAAAGATATCAGTCTCCCGGATCTTTTCACCCGTTTTGGCAACCACTTCCTTGAGCACCGTATCACCCACATCATGTCCCCACGTGTCGTTGACATTCTTGAAGTGGTCCAGGTCGAACATGATCACTGAAAAAACCGAGTCGTAGCGATGGTGTCTGTTGATCTCCCGAGTGAAATACTCTTCCAGCTTCCATCGATTCAGGATGCCGGTGAGTTGGTCCCTGGTGGCCAGATTTTCCAGCTCAGCGGTCTGTTCGTCGATGATCTCCCTGAGACGTTTACTCCCAAAATGCCATCCCATAATAAGAAGCGCCTGCAGAATGATGAGACTGCCAACTGCGATAATGATATTATCCCGCACGCGAGCCTTGAACGCCGTCCATCTGGGGGTGATGTCCCGCCACGCCAGAACGCTCCCCACATCGGGCAACTCGGGTTGGAGCTTGCCCCGGTAATCCCGGAGAGAAAACAGGGCCACCTGGTAGTGCAATCCGTTCAGTTCAACCATCCCGCAATCCAGTGTTCCTGAATCACTTCCCTTGCCCTTGGACAGAGCCTTGTCCAGAAGATTCTTGGTCAGACCCAGGGGACGGGTGGAATCCTCGATAAACAAGGAACCTGCCCGGCTGAACGGGCCGAATCTGTCGGCCACAAATGCATTCCACATGTTTTTTTTCACATGATCGTCAGTCAGCAGAACGGCAAACTCAGTGGCCACTGACTCGCTCAGAACATCCAGGAGAAACGAAAACGAGGTACCGGCCTCCAGGGCACCGACATGCAGCTCCTCGCCCGACTCGGGATTGGTGACGAATACCGGAACAACCCCGCGTATTCCCGAATAGACCCTGCCGGTTTCGAATCCCCTGGTGGGCTTGAGCAGGGCATTGGCATCCACAATGGTATACCTGACATGGTCCATGTTGTCGCCGTACTTGTCCGGTTTATGGACCCGCAGGAACGACGTGGACCCGGGTCCGAAATGAAAATGCAGCTGCCTGACATCATAATTGTCATGCATGACATCCCAGCTGTGCCTGACACTTTCAAACAATGCCGTGCGGATCTGTTTGACCTCGGGTGCATCGTAATCGTTGTCGTTTCTGTTCAGGGTTTTTCGAGCTTCAAGAAAAAGATGCTGAATGGTCGGATCATTCCCCACATAGGTGGCGATCTGCTGCATGGCGATGGATTTTTCCTCGAGAGCAAGCTCGAAGATATCGCGCGTTCCCTCGGCCCAGGAACACATACTGTTGTTCAGGTCTTCCTTGTTCGAACTATAGATGATCACGACGAACACGCAATGGGTCACAACAAGAAGCACGGAGAAGAGGATGAGGTAGCGGTTGTTTTTCATGATCCCGAAAGGTTTGATTGTTTCGTGAAAAAGGACGTTACCTGCACAGTCAGGGCACTCTTGTTCTCATGCAAGTACCTGAAATATAATGACCGGCGAGAGAGTTTCAAACCGTCCTCAGCGGGGCAAGTCGGCCTTAAGAACAAATCAGCCCTGCCTGCAAAGCGGTTCGGGCTTGCCTGTCATGCGCCCCCGAAGTATGGAAACGCCCAGATAGACGAGGGGGGTATCCAGCACGGCAATGACCATCTTGGCAGTCCATTGGCCGATGATGATGGGAACGACGGGCAGCGTTCCGTAAAAGGCCAGACTGATGAAAATGGTGGAGTCAAGGAGTTGAGAAAGGGCCGTGGACAGATTGTTGCGCAACCAGAGATGTTTACCGCCCGTTGTTGCCCGAAGAAGATGGAACAACCAGACGTCATTGGTCTGGCTGACTCCATAGGCGACCAGGGAGGCGAGCACAATACGCGGTGTGATCCCGAAAACCGTGTCAAAGGCGGCCTGCTCGATCCAGAAAGGCGCCGAAGGCCAGTGAAGGGCCAGGGATGAAAGAATCATGGCCGCCGAAAGGGCTACGAATCCGCACCGAACCACCTGGGTAGCCCGCTGCTTGCCCCATATCTCGCTGATGATGTCCGACACGGCAAAGGTGATCGAATACGCCAGCACGCCGGCCGGCACGTACAGACCGAAAAAGTCCACTATCTTGCCGGATATCACCGCGGCAATAACCAGGCCTCCCACAAAGAGCCCCACCAGCAGGGTATACACCCCTTGTTCGTTGTCATACATACTATGCTTCCTCATTTGGATAAACAGTCCAAAAAATAATCCGCTCAGGGAAAACAGTCCCAGGCGGCGCCTCACACCAAAAAACATTCTGGCCATAAATTGCCGGAACGTCCGAAAAAAGTCAAAACCAAGGAGCTCTCCATGTCAATCAGCAAAAGCTGTGATAAAACCGATCACCTCAAAATCCTGGGTCAGGGCGGGGAAACCACCTACGTCCAGGAAGGCCCCCACGCCGGGATCATGGAAACCTTTCCCAACAACTTTCCCGAACGCCCCTATCTCGTGAGCATCGAATTCCCGGAATACACCTCCCTGTGTCCCAAAACCGGACAGCCTGATTTCGCGACGATCATCGTGGAATATATCCCGGGCGAGAGAATTGTGGAGTCCAAAAGCTTCAAGCTGTACATGTTTGCCTACCGGAATCACCAATCGTTTATGGAAACCATCACCAACCAGATTCTCGAGGACATGATAACGGCCCTCGATCCCCTGTGGGTTCGGGTCAAGGGACTCTTCTCCCCGCGCGGGGCAACCGGACTGCATGTTTTTGCCGAATATTTCAAAGCGGACCATTCCCTTGAATCCCGTGTCCGGGAAACGGTCAGGGAGTGGAAAATGGAGTGCGGACGCCACTTGGCCTGATCCACAGATTCGGGAGGCACACATGAAGATCGAGCTCATCCAGGGAGACATCACCCGGGCAGAGGTGGACGCCATTGACAACCCGTCTTCATCCCGTCTATCAGTATCCTTCGCTGGGGGAGTTTTTTACTGAGAGTCCTTTCTGGACGACCCTTTGAACCTGATCCGGGCAATGCCGGCGTAGGGAAGCGGCACGTGGACAGATGTATGCCCTGTTCATGCAGGATCATCCACGGGATTATCTCTGGCCGCCCTTCCTTCCCGGAAGCGGCGGCTTTTTTCATGCCTGGAGATCATGACCATGGAGCATGAACAGTGAATACACGATGTGCGCGGGAAAAATATTGTGGAGGTCCCTCTTCAGACGGATTGATCAGCCGATTCGGCCCGGCCTGGGTTATCAGCGCCGTGGCAGCCGGACCGGCAACCATGGCCTCGGTGGCCATTGCCGGGGGTACCTTTGGCTATGCCTTTTTATGGGTTGTTGTTTTGAGCGGATTTTTGGCCTTTATCAACCAATACATGGCTGCCAAGACCGGGATCATTGCCGGCAAGGGGATCATCCGGATCGTGGAGGAACAATGGGGAAAGGGCTGGGCACGAGTACTGATGGTCGATGCCCTGCTTGCCACATGGCTGGCGGCAGCGGCCCTGATGAAGGCATTGGTGGGGGCGACCGGACTGGTGACCGGTATGTCCACTCCCTTGTGGGGACTGTTCTGGGCCGGATTTCTGGGATTTCTGCTCGTTCGGGGCGGATATCGTCTTCTTGAAAAGGTGAGCAAGGGCCTTGTCGCTCTGGTGGTTTGCTGTTTCATGATCACCGCAATCACCATCAAGCCGGATCTGACCGCCATGGCTGCCGGGCTCGTTCCGAGCTTTCCCGACAAGGAAGGGGCTGCCCTGATGATGGCCGCGATCATGGGCGGGGCCGTGCACATCACCATCATTGCCATGCACAGTTATACCGTGAACCAGCGGGGATGGACCCCAAACAATCTCCCTCTGGCAGCCCTGGACACGTTTTTGAGCATGTTCGTGGCCTTTGGCCTGTACAGTACGGCCATCTTCATCACCGGTGCGGCCTGGCTGCATCCCCGAAACATTGCAATCAGGACCGTCTTTGACCTGGCCGATGCACTCACTCCGGTCCTTGGTCCCTTTGCCGGGCCGATCTTCCTCACCGGCCTGTTTGCCGCCGTGCTTTCAACCATCACCCCGACCTTCATGGCCGGCGGTTTTTTTCTGGCCGATGCCTTGGGGTGGGACAAAAAGGGCACGGATACCCGTTTCAAAAAAGCCATCCTCGTTGGCTGTCTGGTCAGCCTGGCAGGCCCTCTGCTTCCGGGCGGATGGTTGATCATGCTCGTGATCATGCTGGCCCTGGGACTGTGCGGAACCCCTCTGATCATCGCCATGAATCTGATCCTGCTGAATACCAGATCCTGGGCCGGTGAGCACAGAAACGGTTTCATGGTCAATCTGCTCGGGGTGATCAGTCTGGTGCTGACGACCTTTCTGGCCGGACGATGGGTCATGGTCAAATGCGGGATGGTATAGATGCAACCTTGCAATACTCCTGACAAACTGATCGGCAGCCGGATCCTTATCACCGGAGAGGTCAACACGGGCAAGACCACCCTGACCGGCTTGTGGGCCGATCAGATCTGGAACCATCTGGACATGCCTTGTGTTGCGGTTATGGATATGGCGCCGACAATCCCTCCTGATCTGTCACGACAAACCGGGACAGGAGCTGTCGGCGGCCATGTCATGTTCAATGCGTTCATCCCGGACCTGCTCTTTAGGGGCGACATCCATCCCCCCAGAATGCTGGGTGGTTCTCCCGAACACATTCTTGCCCTGGCTCTGGAAAACAAAAAACGCATCGAAACCTGGTTTGCAGACATTCTGGCGCACGATCGGGTGGATCTTCTGGTAATCAACGACATGAGCATCTATCTTCAGGCCGGAGAAATCGACAACCTGGCCCCGGTGATCCATCACGCCCACACCGTCATTGCCAACGGCTACATGGGAAAAACCCTGGGCACGGACACGCTGAGCCAAACCGAACAACTCGCCATGAACAGAATCGCCCGGATCTTCCAGCACCAGGTGAGGCTGACGAAAATCCTTATCTGACAACTTCTCTGTTCTCCAACCTTTCCCTATGGTTCCCCGCTTCACGGGAGGATTCCCAAAAACAAGTTGTCATTTCTATGATTTTTTTCCTGCGCACTGCGCCCTGCGTACTGCGCACTTTTTTCCCGTCTCCCTTTCTCCCGTCTCCCTTCTTCCGTCCTTTACTCCGTACCCTTCGATGCGTAGTCTGCCGCGTTTGTCCAATCCCCAACACGGCAGGCATGCATGCGCATCTATTTTCTTCTGGTCGCCTCGGTCTTCATCTGGGGCGCGACCTGGATTTCCGGGCGGATTCTGGCCCAGGACATGGGGCCGTTTTCAGCGGCGTTTCTACGTTTTCTGGCAGCTTCAATCTTTCTTTTTCTCTGGTCCTGCCGGATCAACCGGCGGATTCCCTCCTTTAAAAAAGAAGAGTTCCCCGGATTGCTCCTGTTGGGGGCAAGCGGGGTCTTCAGCTACAATTTCTTCTTCTTTTCCGGCCTGCAGACCGTTGCCGCCGGTCGGGCCGCCCTGATCATCGCCTGTATTCCCGTAATCATCTGTCTGGCCTCGGCCCTGATCTTCAAGGAACCGCTGACCCGGAAAAAAATTCTGGGCACACTGCTCTCCGTGATCGGGGTCTCCATTGTTCTGGCCAAGGGCAATCCTCTGGTTCTTTTGCAATCGCCCCTTTCTTCAGGCGATCTGTTCATTCTTGGATGCGTTGTGAGCTGGGCGGTCTATTCCCTGGCCGGCAATCGGGTCATGCGCCGAATCAATCCCCTGGAAGCCGTGACCTGGTCCTGCATTATCGGAGATATTCTTCTGCTTCCCTTTGCCCTTTACCACGGACTGCTCCAGGACATCGCCAACGCATTGCCCAGGGATTGGGGACACATCCTTTTTCTCGGGGTCATTGCCACGGGGCTGGCCTTTACCTGGTACTACCAGGGCATCAAGACCATCGGGCCGGCCCGGGCCGGGATTTTCATCAATCTTGTTCCGGTCTTTGCCGTGATTCTCGGGTTCATTGTTCTCAGCGAACCCATCTATCTTTCCCTGCTTGGCGGAGGCGCGCTTACCCTCACCGGAGTCTGGCTGACCAATAGATAGCCGAATCTTTTTCAAGGAGTTGTTCCCAAAAAGGCCTGAAAAACATCCTTGCAACTCCGGGAATCGATATGTAGGGGCGGGCGTGACGCCAAGACACATTTCAATTCAGACAACGCCTTGTTGTGATCAATCCGGCCTTGTTCGTGCCGTTTTGATTTCTGATTTTCTTCTGGTACGACCCTGTTATGAATATTTCCCAAGAACTCAATAATCGTCGGGAACGACGTCTCAATCACAAGGAGCGGGCGAAACGACGCCTGGAACTTCCCGCCTGGGCCAAAATCCGCAGACTGGCGGTGACCCAGCTCATGGTCTTTGTCGGGGCGGTCCTGTCGGCCGGAAGTTACGTGCTCTTCCAGGTTCCTTTCAAATTGGCGGCTGGCGGACTCAGTGGTCTGGGAATCATCGTCAATCATTACACAGGATTTCCTGTCGGGATATTTTTTCTGGTCATGAACCTTCCCTTGCTCGTGTGGGGATATTTTCAGCTGGGAAAATGGCCTTTTGTCTTTTCCACCCTTGTGGCGGTTGTGGCCTTCTCCTTTGGGGCCGATCTGTTCAATCACATGCTCCCTCTGGTGATTCATCCCTACCCGATCACCAATGACATGCTGCTGGCGGCCATTTACTCGGGTATCCTCTATGGATTGGGCATGGGACTCATCTACCGGGCAGGGTCATCCATCGGAGGGACGAGCATTCCCGCCCGAATCCTGCATCGCAAGACAGGATTTCCCATGAGTCAGGTGGTCATGTTCACGGACGTGGCCGTCATCGCCCTGGCAGGAATCGTCTTTGAATGGGAACTCGCCCTGCTCGCGTTTTTGACGCTCATGCTTTCGGGCATAGTTTCTGATTTTGTTATCGAGGGGGCAAGTCAGTTCCGTACCGCTGTCATCATCACCAAGCAGCCGGAAATCGTTCGATGGGGACTGATGAAGGAACTGCACCAGGGGGTAACCATGTGGGACAGTACAGGCGGGTATACCGGTGAGAAAAGAAACGTGCTCTATTGCATGGTCCGCAGGTCTCAGGTCGGTGACCTCAAGCACGCCATGGCTCGTCTCGATCCGGATGCCTTTATGGTTATCGGCATTGTTCAACAGGCCTGGGGTGGATTCGGTCATAGATCGCTCCGGCAACAATAGCTTCCTTTCGGGTACCGCACAAACAAGCAGGGGCGAACCACTGGTTCGCCCCTGCTTGTTTGTGCGGCCAAGAGACCTGTCTTCATCCGCTGTTTTCAGACTTCCAACACCCTTTTCACAAGCCTGTTCAACTCGCTGATCCTGTACGGCTTGCGCAGGAATCCGGCCAGTTCCCGGATCCACTTGGTGTCTCCATCCTCCATGTTCGCGAATCCCGAGGCAATGATCACCCTGCACGCCGGGTCAACCTCCTTCATCCGGGTAAAGGCCTCGTGGCCGTCCATCTCCGGCATGCGCATATCCATGACAACGACATCTATCTCCTGATGCCTGGCTGCAAAGACATCCACGGCCTCCTTGCCGTTGGCCGCGCAAATGACCCTGTATCCCATGTCCTCGAGCAGCGTTTGCTCTGTGATCAGGATGGATTCCTCGTCATCGACCAGAAGAATGGTCCCGCTTCCGGTCATGTGCGTTTCCTGAACTTTTTGAACACATTGCGGCTCCTCGACGCAGGGAAGCAGGATCTGAAAGGTGGTCCCTTTTCCCGCCTCGCTTGCAACCAATATCTCGCCGTGATTCCCGGTGATGGTTCCATAGACCGCCGCAAGCCCCAGTCCGGTGCCCTTGCCTTGTGGTTTGGTGGTAAAAAACGGTTCGAACAATTTGTTCACATTTTCGACCGGAATCCCGATTCCGGTATCGCTGACCCGGATCTCCACATAACGCCCCGGGTTGAGCTCAAAGGAGCTTGTCGCGCAATATTCGCGATCCAGGTCGACATTGCGGGTCTCGATGCGCAGTTCTCCCCCCGTGGGCATGGCCTGGATACCGTTGAGCAACAGATTGAGAAAGGCGTTCTGGAGGGCCGAACCATTCCCGTGAACCCATGCATGATCGGCCTGTTTACGAACAGTGATCATAATCCGTTTGTCAATGGTGCTGCCGATGATGGCCAGGGTATCATCCATGATCTCATGCAGGTCCACATCCGTGGTCACCAGCCCCTCCTTGCGTCCAAAGGCAAGCAGTTTCCAGGTCAGATCCTTGGCCCGGGAAGCCGACTGCAGGATGAGATCGAGATACCGATCCCTGTCTTCCACACCCAGTCCCCCACCTTCCTTGAGCAGCTCCGTCGCCCCGACGATTCCGCTGAGCATGTTGTTGAAATCATGAGCCACCCCGCCGGCGAGCTGGCCGATGGCCTCCATTTTCTGACTCTGACGAAGCTGTTCCTGAAGAGTCCGTTCCTCGGTGACGTCCCGAAAAACCAGCACCACTCCGAGAATCTCCCCTGCGTCCGAACGGATGGGGGCTCCGGAATCCGCGATCTGATATTCCCGGCCGTCTCTGGCGACAAGAACGGTATGATACGCCAGCCCGACAATCTGATTGGTTTCCAGCACTTTTTCCACCGGACTCTCGAGAGGCTCTCGGGTATGCGCATTGATGATGGTGAAAACGCTCTGCAAAGGCTTGCCCACGGCCTCTTCAGATTGCCAACCGGTCAGTTTTTCAGCGACCAGATTCATCCGGGTGATATTCCCCTCGATGTCTGTGGCAATCACTCCGTCACCGATGGAATCAAGGGTAACCCGCAGATTTTCCTCGTTGCGATGCAGATTTTCAAGGGCCTTGTCCCGTTCGGCAATAAAACGGGCCTGCTGCACATTGATATAGGCCGTGGTCGAAAGCTGATTGGCCAGGGTGAAAAGCATCTGGGTGATTTTCTTGAATCGTTCATGGGACATAGACGGAACTTCGTAGAATGCGCGAACGGCGTCCTCTTCGTCGGCCCCGATTTCCCGCGCATAGGCACGGATGCTCTCCTCGTTCTGCGTCTCGTCACGGATCTGCCCGGCAAGCCAGCAGGCAATATGAGTACCCCCTACGGTGATCGAGGCACCCGCATCCCACAGCCCGCAACTCTTGCACGGCAGAACGGTTGTCCCCTCCCTGTTGATCCGGCCAAGAAGGGCGTCGGAACGTTTGCAATTGTCCAGCCCCTTCTCGGTCTTGCGCACAATGTCTGCGCACAACCGGGTGAAATTGCTCGGCCGGGTCAGCGGGGTTCCATCGGGTTTGCAGATCAGGGATGCCAGACCGGTCGCTGCTGAAAATTCATCCTGCAGCTGCTGGATCTCCTCCAGACTGAACAGGTCCTCGAAACAGATCTCTCCTGTCTGCTCCAAGGGACGGGTGAGCGCGACCAGCCGTTTCTGAAGCGCCAATTCCATCTGCTTGCGTTCGCTGATGTCGGTGATAAATCCCTCGATGCACACCAGGTTGTCCGCAGTGTCGAAGATGCCGCATCCCTTTTCCCAGACCCACCTGGTCCCGCCAAAGGCTGTCTGTATCTCGTATTCGAGCTCAAAGGGTTCATGCTCCGCTATTTTTTGCAGGCACTCCTTACGGATCGTTTCCCTATATGCCGGTACAATGAGATCGTTGAAGGAAAAGCGGCTGTTTTTCAGGATATCAGCAGCCGGGTATCCGGTCAGGTCCAGACATCCCCGGCTGATAAACTCCATGGTCCAATTCTTGTCATTGAGACATCGATAAACCATGCCGTTGAGGTTGCTCAAAAGTGTTGCATGACGCTGATTCTTTCGATGAAGCGCTTCCGAGGTCTTTTTGATCCGGGTTATATCCGTATGCGTTCCGATTATGCGGGTAGCCCTTCCCTCACTATCCCGCGCAACAGCCTTGCCCCGGCCGAGTATCCATCGCCAGTGGCCATTCTTGTGCCGCATGCGGAATTCGATGGAAAAGACATCGCTTCGTCCTTCCAGACAATCCTGATTCGCCTGTAATGCGGTCTCGCAATCCTCGGGGTGGATGAGGTCCCTCCAGGCATTAACATGCGCCGGGACTTCCGTTCCCTCATAGCCGAGAATGGCTGCATAGGCAGGGCTGTAATAGGTCTCTCCGGTGACCACGTTCCAGTCCCAGAGACCGTCCCTTCCCGCCTCCATGGCCAGCTTGAAACGTTCCTCGCTGAGGCGAAGGGATTCGCGCATCCGGAATTGTTCGGTAACGTCTCGGAATACCATCACGACACCATGGATGATTCCGGTGTCATCCCGAAGGGGAGCGGTCGTCTGGTCTATATGAAATCTGGTTCCATCCCTGGATACAAGAATGACCGAATCATCTCCTTCCACATGCTTACCGGTTTGTAAGACCTGCATGACCGACAAGGAAATCGGGTTTCCATTCTCCATGTCCATAATGGGGAAGATTTCATCGAGATGGCGGCCCAGAATCTCTTTGCGCTCCCACCCTGTCAGGCGTTCGGCAACCAGATTCACATCCGTAATTCTCGCCTGCGTGTCTGTGGTCAGTACACCTTCCCACATGGAATTGAGAGTGATGCGCAGGCTTTCCCGATTTTCTGCGAGCTGCTTTGTGGTCCGGGCGACCTTTTTCTTGAGCTGCCAATTCCAAAGAGAGATGCCGCCGACAAGAAAAACCAGGAATACAACCCCCATGGCAGCATAACGCACGGTACGCTGATAGTCCTGCATAGTCGGCTCGTACACGCCCAGCCATCTGTCGTAGATAGCGTCATATTCTCCGGAATCCTTGATGATGCTCAATCCTTCATTGAGCACCGCCAAAAGGTCTGATCGTCCTTCGGGAACGGCAAAACAATATCCCCGTTGCAGAATGGGTTCACCAACCGGGATCACATCGGTCCAGTCCTGTTCATGAATGACCACCATGGCCTGAAGGCGGGGGAGGAGAGCGCAGTCCCCCCTGCCCTGTCTGAGATCACGCAGAGCATCGGCAACGGTATCTACCGCAATGACGTGTTCAACATCTTCAAGTTTATGCACATAGTCATGTCCGGTTCCACCCTGCTGCACGAGAACGGTCTTTTTGGAAATATGGTGCAAAGAGGTGATGGAAGAGCCTTTGGGAACAAAGACTGCGAAGGAGGAAATATAATGGGGGATGGAGAAATCGACCAGCCTGTCCCGATCGAGGGATTTGGACATCCCCATGAGGATGTCGATCTCACCCTGTTCGACCTGAGACCGCACCTCGTGCCAGGGGCCCAATTCGATTTTTATCTCAAGCCCCATTTCGCGGGCCACGGCCCGGATCATATCGACGTTGAATCCTGCCGGCTGGCCGGTTTCATCCTGAAATTCAAAGGGATGATACAATACGTCACCGCGAACCTGAAGCACCCGTGCAAAAGAGGATGCCGGCACGAGGCAGAACAGGAGTGAAATACATCCAACAAAGAGAACGGCGGTTTGGTATTGTTGCTTCATGGATGCGTACGCGGTAGATTGTGTATGAAAATTGCCGACAGTTCACATTTTGTTCCTCTGTAGGCTTATCAGGGGATAATGTCCACACTATTCAGGAATTGCATCATCACTATGAATTATCTCCCCTGAACGTTTTCTGCCCTGAACCATGCTCGTCGGATCGAGTCCTCTGATCCGTATCAGCTCAGAGATGGTTTGACTTGCTGAGGCATCCGTCTGTAGACAGGATTACCCATATACACACGGCAGTTGAGACGGTTGCATACCTGTCAGGTGAGGAGAAAAAAAATGCATGCACAGGGTTTGATTCTTTTGTCCGGCATTCTGCTGGCCGGAATGGGATGTCAGTGGATCGCCTGGCGGATGAAGCTGCCGGCCATCCTGTTTCTCTTGATTTGCGGCATCCTGGCGGGTCCGGTCCTTGGCTGGCTGAACCCGGATGACCTGTTCGGGGATCTGCTCTTTCCGTTCATCTCCCTGTCCGTTGCCGTGATTCTCTTTGAGGGCGGGCTGACCCTCAAATTCCGGGAAATCCGCGGCATCGAGGCGGTGATCCGCAGACTGATCACCTTAGGCATGGCCATCACCTGGCTGATAACAACCCTGGCCGTGCACTGGCTGTTGGATTTTCCCTGGGAACTCGCCTTTCTGTTCGGGGCAATCATGGTAGTCACCGGTCCCACCGTGATCGTGCCCATGCTGCGCAGCGTTCGTCCCAAGGAACATCTGGCCAACATCCTGCGCTGGGAAGGCATTCTCATCGATCCCATCGGTGCAACCCTGGCCGTCCTGGTCCATCAATTCATCGTGACCGAGGCGGCCCAGGGGGAATTGCTGGCCAGCATCACGGTGTTCGGAAAAATCCTGGTCATCGGCTTTGTTCTGGGAGGCAGTGCGGGCTATTTCTTCGGAACCGCCCTGCGTCGCCACTGGGTACCCCTGTATCTGCACAACTTCACCACCCTGGCCCTGGTGTGCGGCATCTTTGCCCTCTCCGACATGCTCGAACCGGAATCCGGCCTGCTTGCCGTAACCGTAATGGGTATCTGGCTGGCCAATATGGCGGATGTCCATCTCGATGAAATCCTCGACTTCAAGGAGAGCCTCAGTCTGGTTCTCATCTCCATGCTCTTCATTGTTCTGGCGGCCCGGCTGGATGGACAGGCCTTTTTGGCCCTGGGATGGTCCTCTCTGGTCGTCTTCGGCATCATCCAATTCGTCTCCCGACCGGTGACCGCCCAGATTGCAGCGATCGGATCGAAACTGACCATGTCCGAACGCCATCTTCTGGCCTGGATCGCCCCGCGCGGCATTGTCGCGGCAGCCATATCAGCCCTCTTTGCCATCCGTCTCGAATCGGCCGGTTTCCCCGAGGCCTCGCAGATGGTCCCCCTGGCCTTTCTGGTGATCATCGGAACGGTTCTGCTCCAGAGTTTGACCGCCGGTCCCCTGGCCCGGTGGCTCAAGGTGGCCGAGCCCGAACCGACAGGGTTTCTCATTGTCGGGGCGGACCGTCTGGCCCGGACCATTGGAGAGGCCCTGCAGAAAAACGGACTCAGGGTCGTGCTGGCGGATCAGGCCTGGGACAATATCAATGCAGCCAATATGCAGGGACTTCGGACCTATTGGGGCAATGTGGCCTCTATCCATGCAGATCGTCATCTCAATCTCAGCGGCATCGGATCGCTTCTGGCCCTCAGCCCGAGCACCGATCTGAACGCCCTGGCCGCAAAGCATTACCGGATGGAGTTTGAGCCCAAGAATATCTATGCGATCCGCAACCAGGAGGAAACAACTCAGGCCATCCAGGAAAAGGCGGCCATCCAGCAGGGCGGTCAGCCGCTTTTTCGGGAAACACTCACCCGGGATGCCTTGTGCGGGTTTCTCTCCGAGGGGGCTGAAGTGAAAACAACCCTTTTGACGGAAAAATTCACCTTTGAGGACTATCTGAAAAAGAGCCGGGAGCACCGTATTCCCTTGTTCGCCATCGATCCCGGAGAGACCATCTACCCGCTGACCCCCAAACAAAAAATCGCGCCTGAAGCCGATTGGAAGATCATCGGCCTTACCCTGAAAAAACCCTTGAGCGAGGAACAGGCCGAGGAGTTTTTACCGGAAGACGCATAAAATGCGTATTCCTGTTTCACCCCTGCAGGACCAAATACCGGACCCAGAAAGGACAGGACGTAAAGCAACCAGCACACGCGAGGAGCAACCCACATGAACACGTCGAAAAAGCACCTCAAACAGCCACCATGGCAGAAAAACTTCGATGGAGAGATCCGACACGTCGGTGTGGAATTGGAAATAAGCGGGCTGCCACTCGATACCCTGGCAAATGACGTCGCAGCATTCCTGGGCCTGAAGGTAAAATCAAAGGGCCGGTACGAGCGACTGCTCACCGGGGATACAGCGGGCGACTGGATTGTCGAGCTCGATTACAATCTGCTCAAACAGCTCGGCCGGGAGCACCGCGAGGCCGGAACCCTGGAAGAGGATTTTTTTCAGGCCACGGAAAAGGTCCTGGCACTGGTCTCCAGACTGCTGGTGCCTTTTGAAATCATCTCCCCCCCGCTCCCCCTGGACCGGCTCGAAGAGGTGGAAACACTTATCAGCCATTTGCGGGAACAGGGTGCCAAGGGCACTTCGGACAGTGCTGTCAACGCCTTTGGCATGCAGTTCAATCCCGAACTGGCCAGCCTTAAGCCCGAACACATCACGGACTGCCTCAAGGCCTTTGTCTGCCTGTACGACTGGCTGTTTGTGCGCGCTGATATCGATATCTCGCGCCGGGCAACCAGTTATGTGAATCCCTTTCCCATCAAATACGTCAAAAAGATCATTCAGGCGGATTACCATCCCGATCTGGCAACCCTGATCGACGATTATCTCGTTGACAATCCGACACGCAACCGCGCCCTGGACATGCTTCCCCTCTTTACCCACCTGGACGAGCAACGCGTTCGCTCCCAGGTGGACGATGTGCTCATCAAGCCCCGTCCCACCTTTCATTACCGTCTGCCCGACTGTGACATCCACAAACCCGGGTGGGGACTTTTCGTGGCCTGGAACGACTGGGTCGAGGTCGAGCGTCTGGCTGCGGACACAAGCCGGTTGCAGGCATGCTGTCTGGCCTATCACGACTATCTTCACAGCCCCCTGTCCCGTCTCTTTGGCGACTGGGCAGCAATCGTGGAAAAAGAATGGCTCGACCGATAATCGCCATCACCGGACCGACTCGCGGAGCCTTCGGCCCCAGGGCATTGGTGGCGCTGGCCGTGCACCTGTACGGGGGAAAACCCCTGCAGCTCAGGCCGGGTGATGAAGGTCGAAAGCATCTGTATCACGGGGTGGTGGTCACAGGTGGTCATGATGTGGAACCGGTGTTGTACGCGGCCGAGCCCGAGATTGAACGGAACTACGACACAGCCCGCGACGCCCTGGAAACCACTGTGATCGACCACGCCCTGACCCGCAATCTCCCGTTGCTCGGCATCTGCCGCGGCGCGCAGCTGCTCAATGTCTGTCGCGGCGGCACATTGCATCAAAATCTGCGGTCGCACCGTCAGAAAACCTCCAATCGATGGACCGTGCTCCCCCTCAAGACTCTGTGTGTGGAAGAGGGTCCGGAAGTTTCAGAGAGCATGCTGGCCGCGCTGCTCAAGCGGGGACGCCTGCGCATCAACAGCCTGCACAACCAGGGCATCGACCGGATCGGCAAAGGTCTCAACGTGGTCGCCCGGGATCTTGACGGCATTGTCCAGGCCATCGAGGACCCTTCCCGCGATTTTCTCATCGGGGTCCAATGGCATCCCGAGTTTCTCCTCTACGCAAGCGGTCAGCGCGCCCTGTTCCACGAACTGGTCAACCAGGCCCGGCGCCTTTGCAGCCAGTGACATTGTTCTGAAGGGATCTAATACCACAATAGATCATACCAACTACCATATCGTTGAAAAATACATTTGAGGATTCAAGAATGATGAATAATTCAAAAAATATTGACAGAAAAAACCATAGATCTCTGCATCTTTATACAGGTATTACCATATTGATACCATCATCGATATGGACGATCGCCCTTCATTTCAAATCAATGCAAAATAATGAAGATATCGCCATCGTCTTGCTCATGGCATCAGTATTTATTTTTCTTTTAGCCTTATATCTTACTCTACAGTGTGCAAAAAAAGATCGTCATATACGATACATAAAAAGCACTCCATTTATCATCTCAGGAATACTGACGAGCATCTTCGGCAGCTTTATGTTCAATGCCAGTGGCTTTGTTACGGAAACATATCTATATGAAATAAATAAAATTTTATTTTTTATTGGCCTACTGGCTTTTTTCTCCGGTCATGCAGTGTTCACATACGGCTGCAGTATATTGGCAATGAATAAAGGAAGACACCCTCAACTGGGCTGGCTCGGAGGCATAGCCGGATTGTTTGGCTTACTCATCCTCTGGGTGATTCCCAAGAAACACCACTAAGATCCAACCGCGACATTCCTCCCAAAAAATCAAAAAAAATCCAGCTTCTAGCTTGTGTCATACATAGATATTATGCTACAGCGCCAAACCATTGAAGGATAATGTCTGACCGAACAGTATCTTAGAATCCGGAAAGCATCAGAGATCCAGACGGGATTTTTTTCAGCACAGCACGTTCCACGGGAATAAAGGGACATCCATGATAAGTAAGTCAAGGGGGAAGACGTAGTTTTCCCATCACCCTCCCGAGTTTTCCTGTTCGGTTGGCTTTTTTTCCCTTACATTCTCACCACTTCTTTTTTTGCTCTTTCTCAG